>DATCYL010000109.1:0-2850 GCA_036570305.1 Lachnospiraceae bacterium | reverse complement strand
AGATTCTTAAAAATTACTCTATCAAATAACAAAGAGGTGGTAAAATGAAGATTCAGGAAAAAAAATATGAGTATGGAACAAAAGAAAACCAAAGTTTTCTAAAAGAAAATAGAGATTTGCTTTTAAAATTTGGTCACAAATTTCCATCGCCCAAAGGAAGTTCTTATTATTTGGGAGATGATGGAAGTCCTTGTTTGAATAAAAGTAGAGAAACATGGATTACCTCTCGTATGGCTCATGTCTACAGTATCGGAAGTTTTTTAGGACATGAGGACAGTTTTTATCTTGCAGGTAGAGCTATTTACGGACTTATCAATGAATTAGAAGACAAAAAATACGGAGGCTGGTATGGAGGTTTAAGTGCCACAGGAGAAGTTCTTCCCTTTAAACAGTGCTATGCCCATGCTTTTGTTATCTTAGCAGCAAGTTCGGGTGTTTTAGCTAAAATAGAGGGAGCAGAGGAACTTTTAGATAGAGCACTATCCATCCATGATAAGTATTTTTGGGATGAAGATTTTGGTTTAGCTTATGATACCTGGGATACAGAATTTACCAAATTGGATGACTATAGGGGAATTAATGCCAATATGCACACGGTAGAAGCCTTTTTGGCAGTTGCCGATGTTACAAAAAGGGAAGTCTATAGGGAAAGAGCCGGAAGAATTATCAATCATGTGATTGTATGGGCAAAAGAAAATTCCTGGCGTATTCCCGAACATTTTACCAAAAGATGGGAGACCGACCTTTTCTTTAATCAGGAACATTTGGATGATCCTTTTAAACCCTTTGGGGCAACCCCCGGCCATGGAATAGAGTGGGCACGTTTGATTTGTCAGTGGGCATTATCTACTTATTCTAACGATAGAAAAAAGGCAGAGCCTTACCTTAAAGCGGCAGAGGAACTCTACAAAAGAGCAGTAGCTGACGGATGGAATAGAGATGGAGGGGAAGGGTTTATTTATACAAACGATTGGGAAGGAAATCCTGTAGTACATGATCGTATGCATTGGGTACTGGCAGAAGCTATTAATACCTCTTCTATTTTCATCCGCCTTACCGGTGAGGAGATTTATAAACAAGATTATGCTAAATTTATGGCCTATTTGGATAACTATGTAATTGATAAATCTTGTGGATCATGGTTTCATCAAATGGATAAAAACCAAAAAGTTCTCACTAGCGTTTGGCCGGGAAAATCGGATATTTATCATGCATTTCAAGCAATGTTAATTCCGTATCAATCCATGGATACTTCAATTGCTGTAGCAGTTAAGGGAAAGCAGGAGATAGTTTCGGGGAAAATCGGATAACTTAGTATAAAGGCAAATATACGTAAAGATGGACAATACTAAAAATAGTTTGAATATTTTTTAAAAAGATAATTTAGACACAAAAAAGCAAGTGGAATGTGTAAAATAACAAACCACCTGCTTTTTGTGTTTTCATATTTATTTTTTATAGATTTGATGATTTTAATACAATCTGTCTGTTAAAGAATGAATTAGGAATTAGCAGATTCCCTGTGCATTCATAGCATTTACGACTTTTTCAAATCCGGCAATATTGGCACCTACTACATAATTGCCCTCAAAACCGTATTTTTTTGCCGCTTCATCCATATTATGTGTAATATTCACCATAATGGTTTTTAATTTTGCATCAACTTCTTCAAATGTCCAACTAAGTCTTTCACTGTTTTGTGACATTTCAAGAGCAGAAGTAGCAACACCACCTGCATTAGCTGCTTTTCCCGGAGCAAAGATTACTTTATTCTCAAGGAAATATTCTGTAGCTTCTAAAGTAGTAGGCATATTTGCGCCCTCACCTACAGCGATACATCCGTTTGCAACTAATTGTTTAGCATCATCTAAATGAAGTTCATTTTGTGTTGCGCATGGAAGAGCGATATCCACTTTTACAGACCATACGCCGCGACCCTCATGGTATTCGCTGTTTGGTCTATAATTTTTATAGTCAGAAAGGCGGGCACGTTTTACCTCTTTGATTTCTTTGATGGCATCCACATCAATACCTTCCGCATCATAAATCCATCCTGTAGAATCACTCATAGTCACAACTTTAGCACCTAACTGATGTGCTTTTTGTGCAGCGTAAGTAGCAACATTACCCGAACCTGAAACTGCGATAGTTTTTCCTTTGATATCTTGTCCGTTAATCTTTAATAATTCTTCCATAAGGTATAAAAGACCATAGCCGGTAGCTTCTGTACGAGCTAAAGAACCGCCGTAGGAGATACCTTTTCCTGTAAGAACACCTTCATATACACCACGAATACGCTTGTATTGTCCAAACATAAATCCTATTTCACGGGCACCTGTTCCGATATCACCGGCAGGTACGTCTGTATCAGCACCGATATATTTATTCAATTCTGTCATAAAACTTTGGCAAAAAGCCATTACTTCACGGTCAGATTTGCCCTTAGGATCAAAATCGCAGCCACCTTTTCCTCCGCCGATAGGAAGACCTGTCAGTGAGTTTTTAAATACCTGTTCAAAGCCAAGAAATTTGATAATACCAAGATTTACAGAAGGGTGAAGACGAAGTCCTCCTTTGTATGGTCCGATAGCACTGTTAAACTGTACACGGTATCCTGTATTTACCTGCACCTGACCTTTGTCATCTACCCATGGCACACGGAATTTAATCTGGCGCTCAGGCTCCACAAGTCTTTCTAAAAGAGCGTCTCTTCTGTATTTTTCCTCATCAGCCTCAATAACAACTCTTAAAGACTCTAAAACTTCTTTTACAGCCTGATGGAATTCAGGTTCTGCCGGATTTTTTGCAACAACTTTTTCAATTACCTCATCTACGTATGACATATAGGTA
>DATCYL010000108.1:0-4901 GCA_036570305.1 Lachnospiraceae bacterium | reverse complement strand
AAAACTTTTTAAGAAGAAAATATAAAACTAAGAGATTAATCATGGTAAACAAGAGATTCCAGTTTAATTCCAGCACTCTGCCAACCACCTTTCCTTCTTATTTCAACATAAAAATAATTAAAAGACCAAGAATCAATCCATAAATGGCAGTTGCCTCTGCTAATGCACATCCCAAAATTAAAGTTGTACGAATTTTCTGATCAGCTTCAGGCTGTCTTGCAATAGCATCTACTGCCTTTGAAGTTGCCATACCGATTCCGATTCCTGCTCCAATTCCTGTCAAACCTGCGATTGCCGCTCCAATTGCTATAATTCCCATAATTTCATTCTCCTTTTTGTTTTTTATTCTACTTGTTCGCTCAAATAAAGCGAGGTTAAAAATGCAAATACATAAGCCTGTAAAAGCCCATCAAAAATATCAAAATAAAAATTTAATGGAATCGGTACAATGACCGGGGCTACTACCTCTACAAGCTTTACAATGATAAATCCTCCCAACATATTTCCGAACAATCGCATACACAGCGAAAGCGGACGAATAAATAATTCTAAAATGTTGATGGGAGTAATGATTGCTACCGGCTGTGTAAAACTTTTAAGCCAACCTCGAAATCCTCTCTTTTTAAATCCGGCATACTCCACCACAAGTATGCTAAGAATTGCCATACCCGCTGTTACATTTAAGTCTTTGGTTGGCGGCGTAAAACCGAAAATCCCTGAAACATTGGCAAATGCCAGATAAAAAAGCACTGTCAGCAAATATGGAATATAAGGTTTTCCATGCTTTCCTACAATTCCTTCAAAAAAATCCATTGCCCACTGCATGATGGACTCCAGGATAAGCTGTCTTTTGCCGACATTTTGTACTCGTAAATTTCTGGTTAAAAAGATGGATAAGATTACCATAACTGCCATAATTACCCAGGTAACTAAGATGGCCTCACTGACGGAAATACTTCCAATAGAAAAGGCTTCTTTGCTCCCCAACTCACTTGCCAGTTCCTCTGCTATTCCCATTGTTTTCCTCCTTTCGTCAGAATTTTATTACCTTGGAAACTTCATTGGTTAGTTTACGACTATGATTTTTAAATGTCAAACATTCAAATATACAATTTTTTTATGCTTTTTTTATAATCATTAGAACTTTTTAATCTTTTATTTTTTCTTTTTTTTCGAGAAAGTCCTTTTAACTATAAAAAATGTTGAAAAAGTTGCTAGTAAACTCACAGCTATTATTAAAATAACACCAAAAACTAAAGACATTCTAAATCTCCTATTATTTTCCCATTAATTTATCTTTCTATTTTAGGTAATTCTTGTGGAATAAGAATAAAAGGAAATGGATACTTCTGCAAATTGCAAAAAGTAGCCATTCCCCCTTTATTAATAGATATAATAAGTCGATAACCTTAGGACTTTCCTATATTGACCGTTCTCGTCTTATTTCACCACAATATTAATAATTCTTCCCGGAACATAAATTTCCTTTACAATCGTTCCGCTTAGCTTGTCAGCCAAAGCTTCTTTTCCCAAAGCAATCGCCTCCTCCTTACCTATATCGGCAGCAAGAGAAATAACAAGTTTTGTTTTTCCGTTAATTTGTACAGGTACAGAAATCTCATCATCCTTCATAGCTTCCTCATCATAACTTGGCCATGTGGAAGAGAAAATGGTTTCTTTATGCCCATAGGCCTCCCAAACTTCTTCTGCAATATGAGGCGCCAAAGGTGCCAAAAGTTTGGCAAAAGTTTCGATAGTTTCTCTATCTACACCGCCTTCTTTTTTAGCAATTTCTGTAAGTTTATTATTGTACTCCATAAAACCGGAAATAACGGTGTTTAAGTTAAAGCTTTCTAATCTTTGAGTAATATCGTGTACAAGACGATGACGAATTTTAATCAGTTCTTTGGTCTCTTTTGCATTTTTATCCAATGAATCTATAGCCAGTGTCCAAAACTTCTTAAGGAAGCGATAAACACCGTCAATGCCTCTATCATCCCATTCCGCATCTAATTCCGGAGGACCTACAAAAAGTTCATAGAGCCTTAAAGAGTCACATCCGTAATCTTGCACCAAATCATCCGGAGAAACAACATTCCCTTTAGATTTTGACATCTTGATACCGTTTTTACCGGTAATCATACCCTGATTAAATAACTTTGTAAAAGGCTCATCGAAAGCTACTACACCTATATCATGTAAAAACTTGGTATAAAATCTGGAGTAAAGAAGGTGTAATACCGCATGCTCCACTCCACCGATGTACATATCTACCGGCAGATATTTTTCCGCCTTTTCTTTAGAGATAAGATCTTCATTGTTTTTATTATCCACATAACGAAGGAAATACCAAGAAGAACCTGCCCACTGAGGCATGGTATTGGTCTCTCTTTTTGCAGGAGCGCCACACTTAGGACAGGTAGTATTTACCCATTCTTCAATCCCTGCTAAAGGAGACTCTCCGGTTCCTGTCGGCTCGTAACTTTCTACTTCCGGAAGGCGAAGAGGTAGCTCTTCTTCCGGTACAGCCACATTTCCACAATGAGGACAGTGTACAATCGGAATAGGCTCTCCCCAATATCTTTGTCTTGAAAATACCCAATCACGCAACTTAAAGTTTACAGTTGCACGTCCGATTCCCATTTTTTCAATCATATGAGGTGCTTCTTTTTTAAGAACTGCAGACTCCATACCATTCCACTCGCCGGAATTTACCATAAGACCGGAAGCTTCTGTGTAGGCTTCTGTCATATTTTCTATCACTTTTCCATCTTCAGCTATTACCTGAATAATCGGAATATCAAATTTCTTAGCAAAATCAAAATCTCTATCATCATGTGCCGGAACACACATAATTGCTCCGGTACCGTAATCTGCCAAAACATAATCGGATAGCCAAATCGGTACTTTTGCACCATTTAGAGGATTGATGGCATAGCTTCCTGTAAAGACTCCTGTCTTTTCTTTATCCTGCAATCTGTCTACATTAGATTTCATGGAAGCATCAAAAATATACTTTTCTACGGCCTGAACCTGCTCTTTACTTGCAAGACTTTTTGCCAGCTTATGCTCCGGAGCCAAAACCATAAAAGTAGCTCCATGCAGAGTATCCGGACGTGTGGTATAAACAGTGATTTTTTCATCACTTCCCTCCACGGCAAAATCAACTTCCGCACCGTAACTTTTGCCAATCCAGTCCGCCTGCATCTTTTTAACCTTCTCAGGCCAGTCTAACTTATCCAAATCATCTAAAAGTCGATCTGCATAAGCTGTAATCTTTAGCATCCATTGACGCAAATTTTTCTTGGTAACTTCCGTACCACAACGCTCACACTTTCCGTTTACAACTTCTTCGTTAGCAAGACCGGTTTTACAAGACGGACACCAGTTAATTGGAAATTCTTTTTCGTAAGCCAAACCCTTTTTAAACATTTGCACAAAAATCCACTGCGTCCATTTGTAGAAATTAGGATCTGTCGTATTTACCTCCATATCCCAATCATAAATAGCTGCAATTTCATCAATCTGTCTTTTAATATTTGCCACATTGGCTGCTGTAGATTTCTCAGGATGAACCCCCATCTTAATGGCATAGTTTTCTGCCGGAAGACCAAAAGCATCCCATCCCATAGGATGAATCACATAATACCCCTGCATTAATTTGTAACGGCTCCAAACATCAGAAATCACATAACCTCTCCAGTGCCCTACATGGAGTCCGTTTCCTGATGGGTAAGGAAACATATCCAAACAGTAATATTTTTCTTTTTTCCCGTCATTGACATTAATAGGATGTTCTTTCCAATTTTTCTTCCATTTTTGTTCAATGGCTTTATGATTGTAAGCAACTGCCATTTTTCTTCCTCCTTATACAAGCAAAAAAGGTCTGGCCGACCTTTTTTACATAATCTCAGTATAAAAACTCAAACTTCCTTTCCATTTAAGCCTGTACTTGTTAATAATTCTACAAAACCCCCTCCTCTTTGTCAAGGGATTACTTAATATCATAAACCAGACAAAGTGGGCTATTGGGGGCATATTCGATAGTAATTTCATCCCCCTCAGAGTAGGTAACAATTTCAATAAATTCAGTTACCGGAATATCGAAAATTTCTTCACCGTTTTCTAAACTGACATAAAAATGACTGTTTCCATCTACAACACTTTGGGCAATTCGTTTGATTTTTCCTGTCTTAGTCTGAATGAGGTCTTCTGACTCATTTTTACCGCCCGCATTTTTTGCTAAGTAATCCTTTTGGCTCTCCAAAACGGTATCCCCTATAGAAACATTTTGATATTTTTCTACATTAACTAAAGCATATTTCTTTACCAGACCTGCCTTATCCTTTAATGCCATAAAGTAGGCCGGCTCTCCTCCCACATTGATAAGAAGAGGGAAGGTCGCCTTATATTTTAAATGCTGTACTTGACCCTGAGCAGATTCCATAGCCGAATATTCTTCAGCACCGTTTACTTCGTAATATCTGCACTCCTTTGTTCTTTGATTTATAAGAACAAAACCTACATTGGACAAGTCTCCGCTTACGGAAGTAATACCTGTATATACCCACACATCATCATCCATAGCAATATAGTTATAACCGTCAGTGGTAACCAAACATCCCTTTTGTCCTAAAATATTGTTTAAATAGCCATTTTTTAAGGTACCGTGGTAATCATATAGACGTATCAGCAAGTCTGCCGGATAAGCCTTATCTACCCACTTGGGACATTTTTCGATAGGATAATTCTGTACCTGTCCGGTAACGGCATTACACAAAACTACTCTGCCTATACTTGGACCGCCAAACCATCCTACCGTATATTTTTTTACCGGACAAACCCAAAACGGAGTTCCCTCATCATCTATTTCAAAACTGATTTGGTCAAAAATATAGGTG
>DATCYL010000107.1:0-6406 GCA_036570305.1 Lachnospiraceae bacterium | reverse complement strand
CCACCTACTATGGTATTTGCTCGGATATGAAAGAAATCGTAGAGATTGCCCATAAGGCAGGAATGAAAGTTTTAGTCGACGAAGCGCATGGAACTCACCTGTCTTTTGTGGAAGAGCTTCCCGTATCGGGAATTGCTGCCGGGGCGGATATGTCGGCGATTTCTATGCATAAATCAGGTGGAAGTTTAACACAAAGTTCTATCTTGCTGACCGGAAATAATATGAATGCGGAACATGTAAGGCAGATGATTAATCTAACCCAGACAACCAGTGCCTCTTACCTGCTTTTATCAAGCCTTGATATTTCCAGAAGAAATCTGGCACTTAGAGGGGAAGAGTCTTTTCGCAAGGTAGCAAAGATGGCAGAATATGCAAGAAACGAGATTAATGCTATAGGGGGCTATTATGCTTATGGAAAAGAGTTAATCAATGGAAGTAGTGTTTATGATTTTGATGTGACAAAGCTTTCTGTTTATACTCAGGGGATTGGACTTACGGGTATAGAAGTCTATGATCTTTTGCGGGACGAATACGATATTCAGATTGAATTTGGTGATATAGGAAATATATTGGCTTATATTTCCATAGGAGATAGGTTACAGGATATAGAAAGATTAGTCGGAGCCTTGGCAGATATTAAAAGACTTTATCAAAAGGACGGCAGTGATTTGATTCAGGGTGAGTACATTCAGCCGGAATTGGTTTTAAGTCCTAAAGAAGCATTTTATAAAGAAAGGCAGTCTTTATCCTTAATGGATGCCGTAGACAGAGTGTGCGGAGAATTTGTGATGTGTTACCCTCCCGGAATTCCGATTTTAGCTCCGGGAGAAAAAATCACGCAAGAAATTGTGGATTATATTATCTTTGCAAAGGAAAAAGGGTGTTCTTTGCAGGGGACAGAAGATCCTAAAGTGGAGCACTTAAATGTGATTTTAGAAAAGTAAGAAAGGGGGCAGAGACTTATGGAAATGTGGTTTTCAGAAATGCATACCAACAATGTGAAATTATCTATTCGTACTTCCCGGCAGCTATACTCGGGAGAGAGTGAATTTCAAAAAATAGATGTTTTAGAGTCTCCGGAGTTTGGTCGATTCCTGACTTTAAATGGAACTATTTTATTTTCAGATGCAGATGAATTTATTTACAATGAAATGGTAGTTCATGTACCTATGGCGGTACATCCCAAGGTGAGAAAGGTTTTGATTATCGGTGGGGCTGACGGCGGTGTGGCAAGAGAACTGTGCCATTATAAAGAAATCGAAGAGATTGATGTGGTGGAGCCGGATGAGATGCTGGTAGAAGTTTGCCATAAATATTTTCCGGATATGACCAGTGGTCTGGAGGATGAAAGGGTGAAGATTTTTTATGAGGACGGATTGCGTTTTTTAAGAAAGAAAAATCAGGACTATGATTTAATTATTAACGATTCGACAGATCCTTTCGGTTATACAGAAGGACTGTTTACCAAAGAGTTTTATGGAGCCTGCTATAGGGCTCTAAAGGAAGATGGAATCATGGTCTATCAGCATGGAAGTCCCTTTTATGATGAGGATGAGGAGGCTTGCAGGAGTATGCATAGAAAAGTGTTTAAAAGCTTTCCTATCAGCCGTGTTTATCAGGCGCATATTCCAACCTGTGCATCCGGCTACTGGCTTTTTGGTTTTGCTTCTAAAAAATACCATCCTATAAATGATTTTAAGTCAAAAGAATGGGAAGAAAGAGAATTAAAAACATGGTATTATACGACAAATTTGCACAGAGGGGCATTTATGTTGCCTAAATATGTAGAGGATTTATTAAGAGAAGAGGAATATTAGGATATTATCAAGCTTAAGATAGTTAAGATATAAGCTAGGAGATAAGTCTTTTGTTTTGTGGATGAATATTGGCTACAAAGGAGAGGCAGTATCTGAGATTAAAAAGTTTATAAAAAAATCATAGATAGAAATTTTATAGGAAAGACCTAGAAACTTGTATAGGTTTGGAAAGAGAGGAAGAAGAATGAGCAGATTATTGATTATCGGATGTGGTGGAGTAGCAAGAGTAGCAATTAGTAAATGTTGTCAAAACAGTGAGGATTTTCCTCATATTATGATTGCCAGCAGAAGTGTCGAAAAGTGTGAAGACTTGGCAAAGGAATTGCAGGCAAGTACAAAGACTGAAATTGAAACAGCCAAAGTGGATGCGGACAAGGTGGAGGAGCTTGTGGATTTGATTAAGGCTTACAAGCCGGATGCGGTTTTAAATCTGGCACTGCCTTATCAGGATTTGACCATTATGGACGCCTGCTTGGAGTGTGGGGTTGATTATATAGATACAGCCAACTACGAGGCAGAGGATACACAAGATCCGACTTGGCGTGCCATTTATGAAAAAAGATGCAAAGAGGAAGGATTTAGTGCTTACTTTGATTATTCATGGCAGTGGAATTATCAGGAGAAATTTAAAGCAGCCGGTCTTACAGCGATTTTAGGAAGCGGTTTCGATCCGGGAGTAACCAGTGTTTTTTCGGCTTATGCTTTGAAACATTATTTTGATGAAATTCATACAATTGATATTTTAGATTGCAACGGCGGGGATCATGGATATCCGTTTGCTACTAATTTTAATCCTGAAATCAATCTTCGTGAGGTATCTGCACCCGGTTCCTACTGGGAAAATGGAAAATGGGTAGAAGTAGAAGCTATGAGTATCAAAAGAGAGTATGACTTCCCCAAGGTGGGTAAAAAGGATATGTATCTTTTACACCATGAAGAAATCGAATCGTTGGCAAAAAATATTCCGGGGATTCAAAGAATCCGTTTCTTTATGACTTTTGGACAAAGCTATTTAACTCACATGAAATGTTTGGAAAATGTAGGAATGCTTCGCACAGATGCCATAGATTTTCAGGGAAGTAAAATTGTACCTATTCAGTTTTTAAAGGCTCTTTTGCCGGATCCTGCATCTTTAGGCCCAAGAACAGTAGGAAAAACCAATATCGGTTGTATTTTCACCGGAGTAAAGGATGGAAAAGAAAAGACGATTTACATATACAATGTGTGTGACCATCAAAAGTGCTATAAAGAGGTAGGGTCTCAGGCAATTTCTTATACAACGGGAGTTCCTGCCATGATTGGTGCAAAGTTGCTTTTAAGCGGTCAGTGGAAGAAGCCGGGAGTATTTAACGTAGAAGAGTTTGATCCGGATCCTTTTATGGAAGCTTTAAATCAATATGGACTTCCTTGGGTGGTAGAGGAAAATCCCGAGGTGGTAGATTAATGAAGATTCATGAATTGCCGACACCGGCTTATGTTTTGGATGAAAAAAGATTGGTAGAAAATTTAGAAATTTTAAAAGGTGTGGAAAAAGAAGCGGGATGTCATATTTTATTGGCACAAAAAGCTTTCTCTATGTATGCGGTTTATCCATTGATAAAAAAGTATATCAGTGGGACGACTGCCAGCGGACTTTTTGAAGCGCGCCTGGGAGCCGAGGAAATGGGAGGAGAAAATCATGTGTTTTCTCCTGCTTATAAAGAGGAAGATTTTGAAGAAATTGTAAGTTTGTGCGACCATATTGTTTTTAATTCTCCATCTCAGTTGGATAAATATTATGAGAGGGCAAAAGGAAAAAGTCTGGGACTTCGTATCAATCCGGAGTGTTCCACTCAAGAAGACCATGCTATTTATGATCCATGTGCACCGGGCTCCAGACTGGGGACAATAAGAGAAAAAATCTCAAATGATATACTTGAAAAAATAGACGGGCTTCACTTCCACACCCTATGCGAGCAAAATGCGGATGCACTGGAAAAGACTTTGGGGGCAGTGGAAGAAAAATTTGGAGATCTTTTACCACACATGAAGTGGATTAATTTAGGCGGAGGTCACCATATTACAAAAGAAGATTATGATAGAGAGCTTTTGATAAAATTAATAAAAGGTTTAAAAGAAAAGTATAAGTTGGAAGTTTATCTGGAGCCGGGAGAGGCGGTGGCATTAAATGCCGGTTACTTAGTTTGTCAGTGTCTGGATATAGTAGAAAACGGTATTAAAACACTGATACTGGATGCGTCGGCGTCCTGTCATATGCCTGATGTCTTGGAGATGCCCTATCGTCCGCCTCTAAAAGATGCGTTTTTGCCTAATGAGAAAGCCTATACCTACCGTTTATCTTCCAACACCTGCTTAGCAGGGGACATTATAGGAGATTATTCTTTTGAAAGGGAAATCTCCATAGGAGATAGGCTTTATTTTGAGGATATGGCAATTTATTCTATGGTAAAAAATAATACCTTTAATGGAATCGGTCTTCCCTCTATTGCCATAATGGATAAGGAGGGGGAATGTAGGGTTGTTAAAAGTTTTGGATATGAAGACTTTAAACAGCGTTTGTCTTAGTTTGTAGAATATAGATAGGAAAAAATATGAAAATAAATAAAGATGCAAGTCCCAAAGCAGATGGTTACTATATGCCGGGTGAGTTTGAAGAACATGGCGCTTGTGTGATGATTTGGCCTTATAGGGGAGGCTCTTGGCCTTTTGGAGGAAAAAGGGCAAAAGAAGTTTTTGTAGAACTTGCAAAAGAAATTTCAAAATCTGAAACACTTTATATGCTGACACCTAAAAAATATCTGATAGAGGCAAAAGAGATGTTGCCAAAAGAGGTGGAGATTATTCCTATGGAATCGGACGATGCCTGGGCAAGGGATAGTGGACCTACCTTTTTGGTGGACGAAAAAAGAAATCTTAGGGCAGTGGATTGGGCTTTTAATGCATGGGGCGGTAAGGTAGACGGACTCTATGCCCACTGGGAAAATGATGATGCTATTGCCTCTGAAATTTGTACTTTATTACAAGTGCCCTATTATGATGCCCATCCCTTTGTCTTGGAGGGGGGCTCTATTCACAGTGACGGAGAGGGAACTTTATTAGTGACGGAAAGCTGTCTTTTAAGCAAAGGAAGAAATCCATCCCTTTCCAAGGAAGAAATTGAAGATAAATTAAAAGTATATTTAGGTGCAGAAAAGGTAATATGGCTACCCCATGGGATTTATCAGGATGAGACTAATGAACATGTGGACAATGTTGCGGCTTTTGTAAAACCGGGGACGGTATTACTTGCCTGGACAGAGAATAAAAATGACCCGCAATATGCTTATTCCAAGGCTTGTCTGGAAGTTTTAAATGAACAAAAGGATGCTAAGGGTAGGAAGTTTGAAGTGATACTTCTTCCAATTCCTGCAAAGCCTGTCTGCATAAAAAAAGAGGAGTTGGCAGGTTATCTTTATGAGGAGGGTGAGGAGGAAAGGGCGGAAAATGAAAGACTGGCAGCCAGTTATATTAATTTTTATATAGCAAATGACAGGATTTTGCTTCCTCAATTTGGAGATATAAATGATAAAGTAGCTGTAGGAATTCTAAAAAAAGCTTTTCCAAATCGTAAAGTTGTTCCGATTATGGCAAGAGAAATCCTTCTAGGCGGCGGAAATATTCATTGCATTACTCAACAAATTCCTAAGGGCGTAAATGACCGGGGACAGAGAGTAGGCAAAAAAGAGGAGTAGAGAGTATGAAAGTAAGACAAATGCGGGTTGCTGCGATTCAAATGAAATGTACAAAAGATCCCGAAGAAAACAGACAAAGAGCGGAAAGCTGGGTAGGCAAGGCAAAAGAAATGGGAGCACAAATTATTCTTTTACCGGAACTTTTTGAGAGACCTTATTTTTGTCAGGAGAGAAGGTATGATTATTATTCCTATGCCAAGCCTGTTTATGAAAATGAGGCTGTCTTAAGGTTTAGAAAACTGGCAAAAGAGTTGGAGGTAGTCTTACCTATCAGCTTTTATGAAAAAGACGGAAATTGCCTTTATAATTCTGTAGCAGTAATAGATGCGGATGGAGAGGTGCTTGGAGTCTATAGAAAGACCCATATTCCGGATGATCACTATTATCAGGAGAAGTTTTATTTTTCTCCGGGCAATACAGGGTTTAAAGTCTGGGATACCCGCTATGGAAAAATTGGTGTAGGTATTTGTTGGGATCAATGGTTTCCGGAAACGGCAAGGTCCATGGCTTTGATGGGTGCAGAGGTTCTTTTGTACCCGACGGCTATCGGGAGTGAACCTATCTTAGACTGTGACAGTATGCCCCACTGGAGAAGATGTATGCAGGGACACTCTGCGGCAAATCTTCTTCCTCTTGTGGCAGCCAACCGGGTAGGCTTAGAGTCGGTGAAAGCCTGTAAGGAAAATGGTAATCAAAAGTCTTCTTTATTGTTTTATGGTTCTTCCTTTATTACGGATTCCACCGGTGCTATTATGGAGGAAGCAAATCGAGAAGAAGAAAAAATTTTACTTGCTACAATCGATAAAAAAGCGAATGAAGAAGAGCGTTTATCCTGGGGGATTTTCAGAGATAGGAGAC
>DATCYL010000106.1:0-4691 GCA_036570305.1 Lachnospiraceae bacterium | reverse complement strand
TTAAAAAAGGCAACAAATATACATTATCTTTCAGAAGTTTTAGAAGGCTTAAGGGAGAATATTAAGGAAAATTCATTTTCCCATAAGCAAATCAAAGAAAGTCTGAGTAAAGAAAAAGAAAAATTAATTCAAGAGAGCGCTTTTTTAAAAAATTTGGAAGAAGAGAATCAAAAAATTATTCTTTATCGAGAGAGAGAACAAAGTCTTTTGGATTTGGAAAGTAGAAGGGAAGAGATAGAAAAAAAGAAAAAGCTTTTAGAGAGAGCCTATGCTGCCAAAGAGGTGGCAGAAAAAGAGCTTCTTTTAAAGCGACTGGAAAAAGACTATAAAAATTTAAAAGAGCAAGAAAGTCTTTTGAAAAAAGAAAGAGAAAATCTGGTGATAGAAAAAGAGGCTCTTTTTTTATCTTTACAAAAGATGGAAGAGAAAAAAGAAAGTTATGATCTCCTAAAAAGACGTGTAGAAAATGAAGAGAGTCTGCTCCCTCTTTTTGCACAGGCGGAAAATTTGGGAGGAGAAATAAAAAATCAGGTCGAAAATTATAGGAGGGAGGAAGAAAAAAGAAAACTACAGGAAGAAAAATGTCGTCAAATAAGATATGAATTTTTACATTCTCAGGCAGGAATTTTGGCAAAAAATCTGCAAGAGAATTTTCCCTGTCCTGTATGCGGTTCTATTTCACATCCACATCCTGCCTCTCTATCTCCCAATGCTGTCGATAGTAAGACCCTTGAGAGCCAGGAGTCGGTATTAAAAGATATGCAAGAGTCTTTGCAGGAACTTTTAAAAGAAATGTCTGCTAAAAATGCAAAGCTAAGTGCCTGCATGGAGCAGTTAAAGGAAGGAGGGCAGGACAATATTAATACAGAAAATTTACCCGGTCGTGCGAAAATTTTAAGGGGGAATATAAGGGCAACAAGAATTAAATTGGAAATATTTGAACAGGAAGAGAAAAAAGCAAAAGAACAGAAAGAATATTTTGAACAGAAAGAAAAAGATTTTTTGATGAGAGGAGGTAAACTGGAGGGCTCTTTGGAAGAAAAGCAAAAGGAATTGCTTGAACGGGATACAGACTATAAAAACACCTTGAAAGAAAAAAGTTTTTTTGATGAAAAAGACTATAGAAGTGCTCTTATGGATAGGAGCGTTTGCCAAGTCATGGAAAAAGAGGTAGAAAAGTACGACCGGGATTATCATTTTCTTTTTTCTTATGTAGAGGAGATGGGTAGACAGCTAAAAGGAAAAGTTTGTAGAGATTTGGGGGAGCAAAAGATAAAACTTGAAGAGAGAAAATCCATGTTGGAAGAGTTGGAGGGTGCAGAGCGTAGACTCGATAAATATCTTTCAAAACATCAGATTTTATATAAAGATATAGAAAAGGTGAAAGTATCCTTTGAAAAAGAAAAGGAAGAGATGAGCCTTTTGCTTGATTTATCGAAGATGGCAAACGGAACAGCTTTTGGTAAAATAACTTTTGAAACCTATATACAGCAATATTATTTTAAGAGAATTCTTAGGGCAGCCAATGTAAGGTTCTATAAAATGACAGAGGAAAGATATGTCTTAATGAATAGAGAAAATGCAAGGGATAGGATGGGTAAAAAGGGACTTGAACTTGATGTCTGGGATTGTCATACAGGAAAAAGCAGAGATATTAAGACACTGTCCGGGGGTGAGTCTTTTTTGGCGTCTTTGGCTTTAGCATTGGGACTATCGGACGTGATTCAGCAGCAAAAAGGAGGGATTTTGGTCGAAACTCTCTTTATAGATGAGGGATTTGGAACTTTGGATTCTGATAGTTTGGATAAGGCTATAAAAATTCTTTATGAGCTTTCGGGTAATCATCGTTTGGTGGGTATTATTTCGCATGTAGAGGAGTTAAAAAATAAAATTGATCAAAAGATTAAAGTTACAAAATTAAAAAATGGAAGTAATATTGAGGTAATTGTTTCCTAAAAAAGAGGAAAAAAGGCAAAAATTTTTGAGACTTTACCATATTTACGAAAAAATTATCTTGTAGTATGATGATTGAGAAAGAGACACCGGTACCTATTTTTGGTGCGGGAAGTAAAATTAAATATGGAGGAAGTAGTTCATGATGAAAAGAGTTTTAAAGGGATTTCTTTGTGTGGTAATGGCAGTCGGACTGTTTACGGGCTGTCAAAGTGCAGCGGAGTCCGCAGAAACTGCAAAAAAGGATGCCGGAAAAAAGGCAGAATCAGGACAGGTATCAAAAGAGGATATTAAGGTAGGTTTTGTTTACGTGGGAGATGAGAGCGACCAGGGCTATACCTATAATTTCATGATTGGTACAGACGAGATGCAAAAAGCTTTGGGATTGTCTGATGAACAGATTATTGAAAAGCCCAACGTAGGGGAAGATTCTTCTTGCGAAACGGCTCTTCGTGAACTTGCGGAAGCGGGATGTAACATTATTTTTGCTACCAGTTTCGGTTTTGAAGATTATGTAATGGAAGTGGCACCGGATTATCCTGATGTTCAGTTTTGTCATGCAACGGGATATAAGAGTGCAGCATCCGACTTACCGAACACACATAACTACTTTTCTTCTGTTTATGAAGCTCGTTATTTGTCAGGTATTGTGGCAGGCTTAAAAACACAGACTAACAAATTAGGTTATGTTGCAGCTATGCCTTATGCGGAGGTAATCAGTGGGTATACAGCCTTTTTCCTTGGTGCCAAGAGCGTAAATCCTGACGTGACTATGGAAGTTATGTACACCAATACATGGAATGATGCGAATCTTGAGGCACAGCTTGCGCAGGCCTTGATTGATGACGGTTGTGATGTTTTGGGACAGCACTGTGACTCAGCGGCAACAGCGACTACAGCAGAGTCTGCCGGTGTATGGCATGTAGGATATAACACAAGTATGGTGGATAAAGCTCCCAACGCCTCTCTTACTTCCGCTCGCATTGACTGGGGAATTTATGCAGAATATGCGGTAGATTGTGTCTTAAAGGGAAAAGAAATCGATAAAGACTGGAGTCGAGGACTTAAAGAAGATGCGGTACTTCTTACAGATTATAACAAAAAACTTTTGCCGGAAGGTGCAGAGACTAAAGTAGAAGAAGCGAAGGCTGCTATTTTGGACGGAAGTTTACATGTCTTTGACACTTCTAAATTTACTGTAGCAGGCAAGGAAGTAACTACATTCAAAAATGAAGCAGGTGTAGAATTTATAAAAGATGCTTATTTCCATGAGCAGGAAGCCGGATTTGGCGGTTCTTCACCGGCCTTTGCTCAGATTATTGACGGTATCACGGTAAAAGAGTAATTTATCAAGATAAAACAGGCATAAAACTGCCATATAAGAAAAATATGAGAAAAGGTCCAAAGGGCCTTTTCTTGTATTTTATAGAAAGGGGATAAAAGGTGGAAGCATTAGCGGTAGACATGCGCAAAGTTACCAAAACCTTCGGGAAAGTAGTAGCAAATCATGAGGTCGATTTGCAGGTAAAAAAGGGAGAGATATTGGCTCTTCTTGGAGAAAATGGAAGTGGAAAGACTTCTCTTATGAATATGCTTTCGGGGATTTATTTTCCGGATTCCGGAAGTATTTATATCAATGGAAAAGAAGTATCAATTCGGTCGCCAAGGGATGCTTTTGCCAACGGAATCGGTATGATTCATCAACATTTTAAGTTGGTGGATATTTTAACTGCAGCAGAAAACATTGTTTTGGGACAAGAGGGAGGCCTTAGTTTAGATAGAAAGAAGCTAAATGAGACGGTAAAAAATCTGGGAGAAAAGTATGGATTTGAGATTGAGCCGGGAAAAAAAGTCTACAATATGGCTGTTTCTGAAAAACAGACGGTGGAGATTTTAAAAGTGCTTTATAGGGGAGCAGATATTTTGATATTGGATGAGCCTACAGCGGTACTTACCCCCCAGGAAGTAGATAAGCTTTTTTCGATTTTAAGAAGAATGAAAGAGGATGGCAAGTCTATTATTATTATCACCCATAAATTAAATGAGGTTTTAGCGATTTCTGACAGGGTCACAATCCTTAGAAAGGGACAATTTATAGATACGATAGAAACCGCAAAAGCCAACCGTCACAGTTTGACCGAAATGATGGTAGGCAGAGCTGTCAGTCTTGAAATTGTCCGGCCGTCTGTAAAAAGAGGGCAGGAGCTTTTGCGTGTGCATGATTTGACCTGTATTAATGAAGATAAGGTAAAGGCTCTGGATGGGGTTTCTTTTTCTGCATATGGAGGAGAGATTTTAGGAATTGCAGGAATTGCCGGAAGCGGGCAAAAGGAGCTTTGTGAGGCTATGGCAGGGATGATTCCGATTGCCGGAGGAGCGGTTTTGTTCCGCCAAAAAAAGGACGGCTTGGAAGTGATGGAGGATATAGCGGGGCAGCAGGCTTCCAGCATTCGTAAAAAGGGACTTGCCTATGTTCCTATGGCATTTGTTCCTGAAGATCGCTTGGGTATGGGGCTGGTGGCGTCCATGGATATGGTGGATAATATTATGCTCCGCAGCTACAAGGACAATAAGGGGCTTTTTGTAGATAGAAAAAATCCTAAAAAACTGGCAAAGACTTTGATTAAGGATTTAGAGATTGTGACGCCGGGCACATCGACACCGGTAAGAAGATTATCCGGTGGAAATGTTCAAAAGGTGCTTTTGGGAAGAGAAATTTCTTTTGGACCGGAGATTTT
>DATCYL010000105.1:0-9261 GCA_036570305.1 Lachnospiraceae bacterium | reverse complement strand
TTTCTTTTAATACTCTTCTTTCAATCATAATATTCTCCTTTTTTATAAATTCTTTTTTATTTTATCATAAAATACATTTTTAGCAAGGAATAATTTGATTGCCAAACTACTTTTTTTAACTTTTGCTCTTCAAAAGCAAGTTTTCAGCTCCCTTTTTCAACTCCCTAAGAGATTCCAAAACTTACTATCTACCTATTACAAAAGAGGGAACCTGCCCTTTTGGACAGATTCCCCCTTTTATTATTTTATTTATTCTTCTTTGTCTGCACCATAGAGAGTTACAAGTTTCTTTAAGTGTGCATATTTTGCTTTTGCAGCTTTTTCGGATGCAGCAAATAATTGTTCTGCTCTTTCCGGATTTGCACGTTTTAGAGAGTTGTAACGAACTTCTCCATCCAAGAACTCCTGATAATCTCCTGTTGGCTCTTTGCTATCTAAAATAAATGCATCTTTTCCTTCTTCTGCCTTTGTTGGGTCGAAGCGGAAGTTATACCAGTAGCCGGCTTTTACAGCTCTGTCTTCTTCTGTCATTGCTTTTGACATACCCATCTTAATACCATGGTTGATACATGGAGCGTAAGCAATAATTAAGGATGGTCCATCATAAGCCTCTGCCTCTGCCAAAGCTTTTACTGTCTGGTTATAGTCAGCACCCATAGCAATCTGTGCTACATAAACATATCCGTAAGACATTGCAATTGCAGCCAAGTCTTTTTTCTTAACATCTTTACCTGCTGCTGCAAACTGTGCAATAGCTCCGGTTGGTGTTGCCTTAGAAGACTGTCCACCTGTGTTAGAATAAACCTCTGTATCAAATACCATGATGTTGATATCTTTTCCACTTGCTAATACGTGGTCAACACCACCAAATCCAATATCGTAAGCCCATCCGTCTCCACCGAAAATCCACTGAGATTTCTTTGACATAAAGTCTTTCTGTGCAAGAATCTCTTTTCCGGCTTCACAATCACAAGCTTCTAATGCAGCTACTAATTTTTCTGTAGCTGTTCCGTTGGTTACACCTACATTGTAAGTATCCAACCACTCTGTAGCCGCTGCTTTTACATCCTCTTTATCTGAGTTTTCTACCAAAGCTTCTACTTTTGCTTTTAAACCTTTACGAATAGATTTCTGAGCAAGCAACATACCATAACCAAACTCAGCAGCATCCTCAAAGAGTGAGTTAGACCAAGCCGGTCCTCTTCCCTTAGCATCTACTGTATATGGTGTGGATGGTGAAGAGTTACCCCAGATAGAAGAACAACCTGTTGCGTTGGCAATGTACATTCTATCACCGAATAACTGTGTGATTAATTTTGCATATGGTGTTTCTCCACAACCTGCACAAGCTCCTGAGAACTCAAGGTATGGTTTCTTAAACTGGCTACCCTTTACAGATGCCTCTTTAAACTTAGCAACTACTTCTGTTTTCTCCGGAAGTGTTACACCGTAATCAAAATATTTCTGACTCTCTTTGTTCTCTTCCATATTCATCATAACGAGAGCTTTTTCACCCTTCTTACCAGGGCAAACATTTGCACAAGAACCGCAGCCTGTACAGTCAAGAGCTGATCTTACAATACTAAACTGATAGCCTGCAACGCCTGTCAATGGCAATGTTACCATTCCTTCCGGAGCAGCTGCCACTTCTTCTTCTGTCATAGCTACCGGACGAATAACTGCGTGTGGGCAAACATAAGCACAACGGTTACACTGAATACAGTTTTCAGATGCCCAAACCGGAATATTAACAGCAATACCTCTCTTCTCAAAAGCGGAAGAACCTGATGGAGTAGATCCGTCTACATAATCAGTGAATGCAGATACAGGCAAGTTGTTTCCTTCCTGAGCATTTACTTTGGACTGAATATTGTTTACGAAATCAACAACTTCTTTGCTTCCTTCCGTTGCTGTCTTAAATGCTAATCCCTCGTCTTCGCAGTCTTTCCAGCTATCCGGAACTTCTACTTCTACGATTTGCTGTGCACCGGCATCAATCGCTGCCCAGTTTTTAGCAACAACGTCATCACCTTTTCTTCCGTAGGTAGCCTTAGCCGCAGCTTTCATAAGCTCGTTTGCTTCCTTCTCCGGAATGATGTTTGCTAATTTAAAGAATGCAGACTGTAAAATTGTATTGATACGTGTTGGTCCCATGCCTGTTTCAATACCGATTTTTACACCGTCAATCACATAGAATTTAATCTTGTGATCTGCAATGTATTTCTTTACCTGTCCCGGCAAATGTTTTTCGATTCCTTCCATATCCCATGGGCAGTTTAAGAGGAATGTTCCTCCGTCAACCAACTCCTGTACCATGTTGTATTTGTCAACATAAGAAGGATTGTGGCAAGCTACAAAGTTTGCCTGACGAATCAAATAAGTAGATTTGATAGGCTCTTTACCAAAACGCAAGTGAGACATCGTCACACCACCGGATTTTTTAGAGTCATAATCAAAGTATGCCTGTGCATACATATCTGTATTATCACCGATAATCTTGATAGAGTTTTTATTAGCACCTACAGTACCGTCTGCACCAAGTCCCCAGAACTTACAGTTAATTGTGCTGTCAGGTGTTGTAATTAAGGTTTCACCTAAATCCAAAGATAAGTGTGTTACATCATCTACGATACCGATTGTAAACACTTCTTTTTCTGTATTGTTATAAACAGCTACAATCTGAGTAGGAGTAGTATCTTTAGAACCTAATCCGTAACGTCCTGAAAGAACAGGAAGATTCTCAAATTTGCTTCCCTTTAGGGCTGCTACTACGTCTAAGTATAAAGGCTCACCCATAGCACCAGGCTCTTTTGTTCTGTCAAGTACAGTGATTGTTTTTACTGTCTCAGGGATTGCTGAAAGGAATGCTTCCTTTGCAAACGGTCTGTAAAGACGTACCTTTATAAGACCTACTTTTTCTCCTGCTGCAAGTAAGTAATCAATAGTCTCTTCAATTGTCTCACATACAGAACCCATAGCAATGATTACTTTCTCTGCATCCGGTGCTCCGTAGTAGTTGAACAATTTATAGTCTGTACCAATTTTAGCATTTACCTTGTCCATATATTCCTGAACGATTGCAGGCATTGCATCATAGTATGGATTACAAGCTTCACGTGCCTGGAAAAATACGTCCGGATTCTGTGCAGAACCTCTCTGGCATGGATGCTCCGGATTTAGGGCATTGTTACGAAATGCTGCAATTGCATCCATATCTGCCATTTCTTTTAAATCATCGTAATCCCATGTTTCAATCTTTTGAATTTCATGAGATGTTCTAAATCCGTCAAAGAAATTAATGAAAGGAATCTTTCCTTTAATACCTGCCAAATGCGCTACCGGTGTTAAGTCCATAACTTCCTGTACGCTTGATTCACAAAGCATAGCACATCCTGTTTGACGACAGGCATAAACGTCAGAGTGATCACCGAAAATAGAAAGTGCATGTGTTGCAATCGCACGTGCAGATACGTTAAACACTCCCGGAAGCTGCTCTCCTGCAATCTTATAAAGATTAGGAATCATAAGTAATAATCCCTGAGAAGCTGTAAATGTTGTTGTCAATGCTCCCGCAGTTAAGGAACCGTGAACAGCTCCTGCAGCTCCTGCCTCAGACTGCATCTCAGTTACCTGTACTTCCTGACCGAAGATATTTTTTCTTCCCTGGGTTGCCCACTCGTCAGTAGCTTCCGCCATAACAGATGACGGTGTGATAGGATAGATTGCTGCAACATCTGTAAATGCATACGATGCGTGTGCTGCTGCATGGTTTCCATCCATTGTTTTCATTTTTCTTGCCATTTTTATATCCTCCTTATTTGAATACAAACATAAAAGCATTATGTAAAGATTATAGCATTTCCTACCCTTATTGTCTATTTTATTGCCAAATTTTCTCCCTTGTTTTTCTAAAAATACATTATTATGACTAAAACTTTAAAATCCCTTGCATTATTTCTTTTTTCATATACAATATTATTGAATATTTTTAGGGATATTTATTTATAAAAGAAACGAGGTAAATCTTATGATTTCAGCTAATAATGTAACACTTCGCATCGGCAAAAAAGCTTTGTTTGAAGATGTCAATATTAAATTTACAGAAGGAAACTGCTATGGACTCATCGGTGCCAACGGTGCCGGTAAATCTACTTTTTTAAAAATTTTATCCGGACAGCTTGAGACTACTCAGGGTGATATTGTCATCACTCCCGGTCAAAGACTTTCCTTTTTACAACAGGATCATTTTAAGTATGATGCTTTTCCCGTCCTCGACACTGTCATTATGGGAAACCAAAGATTATATGACATCATGAAGGAAAAGGATGCCATCTATGCTAAGGAAGATTTTTCTGAAGAAGACGGTATTCGTGCCAGTGAGTTGGAGGGAGAATTTGCGGAGATGGACGGATGGGAAGCCGAATCTAACGCTTCTATGCTCCTAAACGGTCTTGGTATCGAAAGCGAATTTCACTACACCCCTATGGCTGACTTAACAGGAAGCCAAAAGGTTAAGGTATTATTGGCACAGGCACTTTTTGGAAATCCCGATATCCTGCTTTTGGACGAGCCGACCAACCACTTGGATCTAAATGCTATTGAGTGGCTGGAAGAATTTTTAATTAACTTTGAAAACACTGTAATCGTGGTTTCTCATGACCGTTACTTTTTAAATAAGGTTTGTACACATACAGCCGATATCGACTACGGAAAAATCCAGCTCTATGCCGGAAACTATGATTTTTGGTACGAATCCAGTCAGCTTCTTATCAAGCAGATGAAAGAAGCCAACAAGAAAAAGGAAGATAAAATCAAAGAATTGCAGGAATTTATCTCCCGTTTCAGCGCCAATGCTTCCAAATCAAAGCAGGCAACTTCAAGAAAGCGCGCTCTTGAAAAAATCCAGTTGGATGAAATCAAACCTTCCAGTAGAAAGTATCCTTATATTGATTTTCGTCCTAACCGCGAAATCGGAAATGAAGTGTTAATGGTAGAAGGTTTATCAAAAACTATTGATGGTGAAAAAGTTTTGGACAATATCTCCTTTACCCTTCGCCATGAAGACAAGGTTGCCTTTGTCGGAGGAAATGAACTGGCAAAAACCACCCTTTTCAAAATATTAGTAGGTGAAATGGAGGCGGATGAGGGAAGTTTTAAATGGGGTGTTACTACCTCTCAAGCCTACTTCCCAAAAGATAACACCAAGGAATTTGATAATGATTTGACCATTGCCGACTGGCTTACACAGTATTCTGAAATCAAAGATGCCACTTATGTCCGCGGTTTCCTTGGTCGTATGCTTTTTGCCGGAGAAGATGGAGTAAAAAAGGTACGCATTTTATCCGGAGGAGAAAAGGTACGTTGTCTTCTCTCTAAAATGATGATTTCCGGCTCTAATGTCCTGATTTTAGATGAGCCTACCAACCACCTGGACATGGAGTCTATCACCGCACTTAATAATGGATTAATTAAATTCCCGGGTGTCATTTTATTTGCCTCCCATGACCACCAGTTTGTGGAAACCACTGCAAACCGCATTATGGAAATCGTTCCCGGCGGAGCCTTAATCGACAAAATCACAACTTATGATGAGTATTTGGCAAGCGATGAAATGGCAAGAAAACGTGAAGTTTATACCCTAAATGATGAAGATAATTAAATAGCAGGACAAATCACAAAAGAGAACAGCCATCTGACTGTTCTCTTTTACTGTGTCAAGCTATAAAATTATCATTTTAAGTGCTATGAATAATCTTTGACTATCTTTAATAGACAAAGTTCACTTCCATTTCCCTTTCAAACATGGTTTGATAAAAGACTTCCATAATTCCCACAAAGACCTGTAGACTTACATCCATGATATAGTCTATATCCGTCTCTACCTCTCCGGACTTTACAAGATAGGATTTATGTTGCTTTTCTATATAGGCAAAAATTTCTTCTACATTTTTAAACTTTATCTTGTTTTTTACATGTTTTATGGATTTGTCACTATAAATATAAGCCTTTAAACTATTTTTCAAATCTTCCTCATAACTACAATGATCTTTTAAATTCCCTGTAAAAACAGTGTTGTGAGGATATGTAAAATAGTCTGCAATATAATGTAATATTTCTCCTAACCTTCGAAAATAAACTCTGTCGCTTAAGGGATAAGAAGTAGGAGAACAAACAATAGCACGAATCTTCTCTTTTATTTCTTCGTATGTTGTATCGTAACTATGCTTTTTTGTCAAAAAAGACGGACGCAAATCCGGAAGTATACTTCCCAGACAAAGTGCCTTTCTATGCTCCTGTAAGGAAACTAAATCTGTATGGTCGGCTAAATATCTTGCCACCAGAATGTGAGATTTCTTTCTCAAACTCTTCCTCCATTCTTTTGCTCTTTATCAATATCTTTTCTATCATAGTCCATCTCTTTAAAAAGCGCTATATATTTTTTATTAAGTTTTTCTAAAGGTCTACAAAGTCTCCTCACCTGACCAAATACTTTCCATACAAAGCCAGATTTCTTTGCAAATCTCATCTGCCCGCTTACCATCAGTTCTGACAACAAAATCTGCCGCCTTTTCATAAGCAGGTCTCCTCTCTTCCATCAGTTTGGCTATGTAGGGAATATTCATATTTCCATTTAGCAAAGGACGGTTGGGATTATGTTTTACCCTATGATAAATCGTAACCGGATTTCCCGTAAGAAGAACGATTTTTCCGCAATTTTTCATAAGTCTGATATTCTCAGGATTTAAAACCGCTCCTCCCCCACAAGAAACTATGGAAGTTTCCATGGTCTTTAGCTTTCTTATGTAGTCTGTTTCTAATTTTCTAAAATAAGTCTCTCCTTCATTTGCAAAAATCTCTGCAATTTTTTTATTTTCTTCCCGCTCAATCTCCCTGTCCAAGTCGATTTGTCGTAAACCATATTTTCTTCCTATTTTTCTGGCAATGGTACTTTTCCCCACTCCCATAAATCCAATCAAGAATATGTGATTTTTCTTTTTCTTATCTTCCACCTTATGTAAATTGTGCAAAAGACGGTTCATTTTATAGACCTCAAACTGTCCCGGTGCCGATACCTCCTCTAAGGCGGCAAAGGTTAAGCAGGAGCCTGTATATTCACCGGATACACGACTTAAAGCACCAATGTCCCCCATAGATATGACAGCAATGGGTACTTTTGCATAGTTTTGATGCATCTGCCAGGTCGCATCCATCACTGTAATGACATCCTTAAAACTTTGAGGCATGACTGCAATCTTGACAATATCTGCCCCCCTTTTTTGCATAAAGCACATTTTTTCAATTAAAACGCCTTTGTGGGGGGTAGAATTAAAGTCATGGTAAGAGGCAATAATAATCACCCCCGCCTTTTTGGCTGCTGACACAATTCTTTTTACGTTTAATCCTTCCATGAAAAATTCCACATCCACCATAGGAACCGCTTTTGATTCAATGACTTTAAGTAATAACTTTTCATAGAGTGCAACATTAATATTTGCATTTCCACCTTCATTTTTTGTCCTAATCGTAAAAAGCAAAGGTTTTGCCAACAAAATCTCTCTTAAGCTTTGAATGATTTCTAAGAGATTTTTGATATTCCATCCCTTTTCCGGCAAATCATCTACTCTCCACTCGGCAAAATCATAGGGTTTTCCGACAAGCTCTTTTGCATTTTTTTCTATAGTTTTTCTATCTTTCCCCAGAATAGATACCCCGATTTTGGGAAGACCCTTACCAAATTCTAAGCGTTCTACCTTTACTGCTTTCATTTTCCACCCCTCATTTTGTCCTAATTTCTATATCCCTTATATTAACATAGGAGCTAAAAGGACACAATCTATATAGATTGACATTTCCCTTTTTCATTACTATACTTTAATAAATTCACTGACGAAATTTTTATTTTTGTCTTTTATTAGAATAGAAATGCAGTATGTTTTTAGATAGAGGATGACTTACCAAAACCTTATTTTCTATCTTTCAACACAAAATAAACTTTATCTGGAGGTCTTTATGAGAGAAATCAGCGGATACACAAAAATGGGATGCCTGCTTGGAAGTCCTGTCTCACACAGCATTTCCCCTGCCATGCACAATGCAGCCTTTAAAGAATTGGATATAGACTATCGCTATCTTGCCTTTGATATTGCTCCGGAAAAATTAGCTTCTACAGTCGCTGCCTTAAAAGATATGGATGTTTATGGCTTTAATGTAACTATGCCTCATAAAACCGCTATCTGCGACCTGTGTGATGAACTAAGCCCCGCCTCCAGAATATCGCATTCCGTAAATACAGTTGTCAATAAAGACGGATATTTAATCGGACATACCACAGACGGCATAGGCTTTGTCGATGCCTGCATGGATGCCGGATTTTCTATCAAAGATAAACATATAGTTCTTCTGGGAGCAGGTGGTGCTTCCTCCTCTATTTTGGTACAAAGTGCCCTTGACGGCGCCAGATCCATCGACCTTTTTTGCCGTAGAGAAAGTCCCAATTGGCTGAGTGCCAAGAAACTTATAGATAATTTAAAAAAAGAATCTTCCTGTGATTTTTTTCTTTATGATATTCATGACGAAACTCTTTTACAAAGAAAAATTAAGGAATGCCATATTTTAGTGAACGGAACATCCCTTGGCATGGCTCCCCATACGAAAGAATGCCCTATTTCGGATATTTCTTACCTAAGCTCTCACCCCTTTGTCTATGATCTTATTTATAATCCCAGACAGACAAGACTTTTAGATATGGCAAAGACCGCCGGATGTAATTATTCCAACGGTCTTTATATGCTCCTTTATCAAGGTGCGGCTGCCTTTTTTCTTTGGACAGGTCAAAAAATGCCAATCGCTAAAATCAAAGAACTCTATTTTCGATAATAAAAAAATAAAACAAGTTTTTCTAAGTATCTTTTTAAAACAATTTGTATTTCTTCTTTGGGGTGGATAGGTCTAACTAAGATATTTGCCAGTCCGCTTCGCTTTGCCCCATAGATATCTGTAAAAAGCTGGTCACCCACAAAGAGGGTGTCCTCTTTTTTTGTTCCCATAAGTTCCATAGCTTTTTTATAGTTTTTAGTGGAGGGCTTATGGGCATTTTCTATAAAATGTACATGAACCGCTTTATTAAACCGCTCTACACGCTCCTTTTGGTTATTGGATAATAAACAGCAGGCAAAACCAAGCTCTTTTAGTCTTTTAAAGAGACGGATTGCCCTTTCATCTGCTGAAAATCCATGGGGAACCAAGGTATTGTCAATATCA
>DATCYL010000104.1:0-6658 GCA_036570305.1 Lachnospiraceae bacterium | reverse complement strand
TCTATGTTTTCTATAAAAAACAAGACACATTTATTTTGAATATTTAGGAGTGGCAGATGGAAAATAAGTATATTATTGAAGTAAATGACGTATCTATAAAATTTAATCTGGAAAGAGAAAAGGTAAACAGCTTAAAGGAATATCTGATTCGAAAAATGAAGGGGACTCTGGAATATGAAGAGTTTTGGGCTTTAAAGAATGTTTCTTTTAAGGTGGAAAAGGGAGACTCTGTCGGACTTGTCGGTTTAAACGGATGTGGTAAAAGCACTATGTTAAAGGTGATTGCAGGTGTTTTAAAACCAACCGGCGGCAATGTTTCGGTTGGAGGTAGTATTGCACCTTTGATTGAGCTTGGAGCGGGATTTGATTTTGATTTGACTGCCCAGGAAAATGTCTTTTTAAATGGGGCTATTTTAGGATATTCCAAAAAGCAAATGCAGGAGCATTATGATGATATTGTGGATTTTTCGGAATTGGGAGACTTTATGAATGTTCCTGTGAAAAATTTTTCGTCAGGAATGTTATCCCGTTTGGCTTTTGCGATTGCAACTATCGGCAAGCCGGATATTTTGATTGTGGATGAGGTTTTGGCAGTAGGAGATTTCCGCTTTCAGGAGAAATGTGAGAAGAGAATCCAGAATATGATGGGAAAAGATACGACAGTTTTGTTTGTGTCTCATAGTATTGAGCAGGTAGAAAAGTTGTGTAACAAGGCTGTATGGTTGGAGAAAGGTCATGTAAGACAGATAGGTCCTGTGGAAGAGATTTGTAAGGCTTATCAATTATCATAGAAATTAGAGGTAGATATGAAAAAAACAATTAAGTATCTTATAGTAGTGGCGGTGATTGCCGTTTTTTCGTATTTTTATGCTCATGTAGATAAGAAAATACCTATTTATGATACTTCTGTAGATACAGCCCACTATGGAAATATGGGACCGCTTCTTCAGGAGCAGGAAGTAGAGCAAACCTTTATTTGTAAAAAAGAGGTTTTAAGTGGGGTAAGTATTAAGTGTTCTTTATGGGGTGCTGACGGAACAGAAAAATATCAGTATCGTATTTTGCAGGCTGATGACAAAAAGGAACTTCGCAAGGGTGAAATTTTGTCTAAAGATGTAAAAAACGGCAGATTTCATACCATTATGTTTGAGGATATTAAAGATGCCAAAAATAAAGAGTTTATATTTGAATTTGTTTCAGAGACAGGAGTAAACGGAAAGACAATTACCATTTATAATGTACCAAAAACCAAAGAGACAACCTCTTTGCAGTTGGATGGTAATGAATTTGCGAAAAATACTTTAGCATTAAAAACGGTCAGCACTATATTTGACTGGGAAACATTTATTGTAGTAATGGTCTGTGGACTGTACCTTTATGGGTTTTTAAAGGTGCTTTACAGATTCTTTAGTTAGTAGATACATAAAAGCAACGTTTCGCAAGAGTGAATTTGGTTGCAAAAAGATAAGAAAAATCCGGAGGATATATGAGTACAGAAGTTTTTAGAGTACAAAGAGAAAGATTTCATTTGGGTGATAATAAAACCTACATATTGCAGGGAACACTCCCGAAAGAGACTGTATTAACCGCAAGAGTGGGCGATGAAAATGTAGCAGTTCAGATGGAAGAATGGGAAAACAAAAGTGCTTTAGAGAGATTTGCGAATCTTGATGCAACCAAGGGTATAAAAGTAACCGTACGAGTGGACCTTTCTAAAAAATTAGAGCAGGGGCAAAGCCTTTGTTTAGAATATCTAGATAGAGGCAAAAACAAGGTATGGTTTTCTATAAAGGCAGAAGATTTAGAGAAAAAAAGAAAAAAAATTCAGTATTTTATAGAGGAAGAAACCATAGACAGAAATGCCAACACTCTACGTATTAGAGGGTGGGCAGCATCAAAGGAAGAACTTTCTTTTTCTGTTTTAGATAAAAATAAAAAGGATTTGAGCGTATCTGTGCAGACAAATAAAAGGCAGGATGTGGTGGAGCTGTTTGCGGAAACAGATATATTTGCAAAGTGCGGTTTTTTTGTAGAGGTAAGCCCAATTCCTGAAAAAGAAGCTTTTTTGAGGATGAAGAGTAAAGTTGATCTATGTGAGTACAAGATTGAGACCAAGCGCTTAGCTATTTTACAAAAGAAGGTAATAAAGTATGCTATAAAAGCGAATGAATATTTGCGACTATACGGTGGAAAAGAATTAAGTAGAAAAGTTCTGTCAAAGTTATGGTTGGTAAGGCGTCCGCCTATTATTTACCAACAGTGGATTATGAAACACTTGCCCGGCAAAGAGGAACTTGCCATTCAAAGGAAAGAAAAGTTTTCTTACCAGCCCAAGATTAGTGTCGTAGTTCCCCTGTATAAAACACCGGAAAAGTATCTATTGGAATTAGTAAAATCTCTTGAGGAGCAGACATATACAAATTGGGAGCTTTGCTTATCGGATGGAAGTGGGGAAAACTCACCTATTGCAGGACTTTTAAAAAATTTGCAGGAAAAGGAAAAAAGAATTAAAGTTCATTATTCCGAGGAAGCTTTGCATATTTCTGAAAACACGAATAAGGCAATAGAGATAGCCGGTGGAGATTTTATCGCTTTTGCGGATCATGATGATGTCCTAACACCAAATGCTCTTTATGAATGTGTTAAAGCTTTCAATAAAGATAGGGAAATAGATGTCTTATATTCTGATGAAGACAAAATGTCTATGGATGGGCACAAGTTCTTTCAACCGCACTTTAAACCGGATTTTAATATTGATTTGCTAAGAACGGTCAATTATATTTGTCATTTATTTGTGGTGAGCAGAAAATTAGTACAAAAGGTGGGGGATTTAGATCACAATTTTGACGGAGCTCAGGATTATGATTTTATTTTCCGCTGTATTGAGCAGGCACATTCCATTTATCATGTTCCCAAAATTTTGTATCATTGGAGAAGTCACGAAAATTCTACCTCTGAAAACCCGGAAAGTAAAATTTATGCTTTTGATGCAGGACAAAGGGCTATTGAAGCGCATTATAAAAGAGTAAATATTCATGCCAAGGTGGAAAAAGGAGAATATCTGGGACTTTATAAGACGACCTATATTATAGAAAAAGAGCCTTTAGTTTCTATTATTATTCCTAATAAAGACCATATTGATGATTTAGATCGATGTATTCGTTCTATCGAAGAAAAAAGCACCTATACGAACTATGAGTATATTATTGTAGAAAATAACAGCACGGAAGATGAAACTTTTAAATACTATAAAAAGTTGGAAAAAGAGAATGAAAAAGTGCATGTGGTTTATTATGATGGGGATTTTAATTATTCAAAAATCAATAATTTCGGAGCAAAGTATGCCAAGGGAGAGTTTTTCTGGCTTTTAAATAATGATACAGCCATTATAAATAATGATTGTATAGAGCAGCTTGTAGGCTTTTGTATGCGTCAGGATGTGGGAATTGTCGGAGCCAGACTTTATTATGAGGATGATACTATTCAGCATGCAGGTGTGGTTGTCGGTTTTGGCGGAATCGCCGGGCATTGTTTTGTGCAACAGCCGAGAGGTAGCAGTGGCTATTGTCATAGAATCATCTGCGCTCAAGACTATAGTGCGGTGACGGCGGCTTGTATGATGGTGAAGCGTTCTGTCTTTGATGAGGTGGAGGGATTGAGCGAGGAACTAAAGGTAGCATTTAATGATATTGATTTTTGCATGAAAGTAAGACAGATTAAAAAACTGGTAGTTTATAATCCTTATGCAGAGCTTTATCACTTTGAATCCAAGTCACGAGGTCTGGAGGATACGCCTGAAAAAGTAGAAAGATTTCAGAGAGAAATCGCAACTTTTGAGAGAAAATGGCCGAAAATTTTAAAAGAGGGAGATCCCTACTATAATCCAAATCTTACTTTGGAGAGTCAGGATTTTTCATTAAAGAGAATATAAAGGAGTACAAACCAATGAAAAGAGTATTAGTAACAGGCTCAGGGGGATATATAGGACGTCATGTCGTAAGTAAGTTATTGGATATGGGTCATCAGGTTATTGCTTGTGATATTTGTAATGACGGAGTTGATGATAGGGCAGAAAAGAGAGAAATTTCTATCTTTGAAGCAGGTCCGGGACTTTATGAGGAACTTGGAAGGCCGGATGTTTGTATTCATTTAGCATGGCGTAATGGTTTTGTCCATAATGCAGATACACATATGGGAGATTTATCCGGACATTTCCACTTTATTAAAAATTTATTGGATGCAGGATTAAAAAATATAGCCATTATGGGATCTATGCATGAGGTTGGTTATTTTGAGGGAGCTATCAAGGAAGATAGTCCTTGCAATCCATTGTCTCAGTATGGTATTGCCAAAAATGCCTTAAGGCAGTCCATTATGCAAATGGTGGAAGGAACAGATGTTAATTTGTACTGGCTTAGAGCTTATTATATTTTAGGAGATGATACAAGGAATCATTCTATCTTCACAAAAATCATAGAGATGGATGCTAAAGGGGAAAAGTTATTTCCTTTTACTTCAGGAAAAAATAAATATGATTTTATTACTGTGGATTTGTTGGCGGAGTATATCGCCCTGGCATCTACTCAGACACAGGTTACGGGAATTATCAATGTATGTACCGGACAGCCAAAGTCTTTGGGAGACAGGGTGGAGGAATTTATCAAAGAGAGAAATTTGTCGATTCGTTTAAATTACGGGGCTTTTCCTGACAGAGAATATGACTCTCCGGGAGTTTGGGGAGATGTCAGCAAGATAAATGAAATTATTGAAGCTAGTAAGGAGTAAAGAATGCTAATAGATAATAATGCAAAAAATCGTTTATTGATTTTTTTCTTTTACGATACAGATGGTGTTGTGGATGACTACATTACAGTTATGTTAAGAGATTTAAAGAAAAGCGTAAAAGACATTTTTGTGGTTTGCAACGGAAAGTTAAACGATGAAGGAAAAGAAAAATATAAAGAGTTTACCCAGGATATTTTGATTAGAAAAAACACAGGATTTGATGTTTGGGCTTATAAAGAAGCGATAGAAAGTATCGGTTTTGAAAAGCTTAAGACCTATGATGAAGTGATTTTGATGAATTATACGATTATGGGTCCGGTGCATCCCTTTGCTGAGATGTTTACCGCTATGAGTGAGAAAGACCTGGATTTTTGGGGACTTACAAAATATCATATGGTTCCCTACGATCCATGGGGACTTATTGAGTGCGGATATATCAGAGAGCATATCCAGTCTCATTTTATCGTAATTAGAAATAAAATGCTAAAATCCGAAGCTTTTGAAGAATATTGGACCCAAATGAGACCTATTAAAAGCTATCAGGAATCTGTTTCCTATCATGAATCTTTTTTCACCCATCACTTCCATTCTAAAGGTTATAAGTGGGATGTTTATGTGGATACGGATGACTTAAAGGATTATACTTTGGCACCGATTAATATGGCTCCGACAGCCCTTATTAGGGACAAGCGTTGTCCTATTTTTAAGAGAAGAAGTTTTATGGGAGATTATGATACTCTGATTGATACCACAGTAGGAGAGCCGTCTTATGTTCTTATGAACTATTTAAAAGAGCATACAGATTATGATACAAATTTAATCTGGGACAATCTTTTAAGGTGTTATGATGCAAAATTAATCAAGGAAAATCTTCATTTAAATTATGTATTATCGACCAAAGAAGAAAAAGATGTAGAAGATCTTTTAAAAAACAGAAAAATTGCAGTATTATTCCATATTTATTATGAAGATTTGATTGAATATTGCTATGAATATATTAAAAATGTTCCGGCGACTACCGATGTTTATATTACGACTGCCAGTAAGGAAAAGGCACAAAAGATTGAGGCCGTCTTTAAAAATTTAAAATGCAATAAATTAGATATTAAGGTGGCAACCAACAGAGGTAGGGACGTAGGTCCGTTTTTAGTGGAGTCGCAAAGTTTTATCAAAGATTATGATTATGCACTTTGCGTACATGAAAAAAAGGTAACCCACTTGGATTATGAATCTAAGGGATATGGATTTTCTTATAAATGTTTTGAAAATCTTTTGGGAAGCCCTGCTTATGTAAAAAATATTTTAGCAACTATGGAAGAAAATCCAAGACTGGGTATGATGATGCCGTCTCCTCCAAACCATGCAGAGTACTTTGGTACCCTAGGCGGGGAGTGGGGAAACGACAATTTTAAAAATACCAAAAAAATGGCGAAGAGATTAGATCTTCATGTACCTATGCATGAGGAATGTGAGCCAATTGCACCTTTAGGCGGAATGTTCTGGTTTAGACCAAAGGCTATGGCGAAGTTGTTTGACTATGGATGGAAATACGAAGATTTCCCACCGGAACCTATTGAAGAGACAGACGGCACTATGATTCATGCGATAGAAAGAATTTTCCCTTATGTAGTGCAGGATGCGGGATATTACCCGGCTTGGTGTTTTAGCGATACGGGAATTAAATTAGAGCTCACAAATCTTAGTCATATGTTAAGGGACTTGGTGAGGACTTGCACAGATATAGGGGTAAGAGGCGCTTTTACGACTGTAAAGAGAGACTTAAAGCAAAGAGGAACTCTTTTACAGCATTTGGATGCCTTAAATTCTTATGTAAGAGCCGTTTATCCGGACAATATTTCGGATAGTTATGCTA
>DATCYL010000103.1:0-13486 GCA_036570305.1 Lachnospiraceae bacterium | reverse complement strand
AATGAAACTGCTTTTCAAACAGCCAAACTTTTGGGTAGCGAAGAGGGAATTTTAGTTGGAATTTCTTCCGGGGCAGCACTGTATGGTGCAATTGAATTAGCAAAAAGACCGGAAAACAAAGGAAAGACTATCGTAGCTGTATTGCCCGATTCTGCAGATAGATATTTTTCAACTCCTCTGTTTACGGAATAGAAGAAAAGGACGCAGAGGTCATGAATTTATCAAAAAAAAGCAGATACGGTATACGCGCTCTTATAGACATGACAGTAAATTTCAAAGAAGATTTGGTAGCCCTTAGTAGCATTGCTGAGAAAAATGATATATCTATCCAGTATTTGGAACAGATTTTTGCAGGACTTAGAAGAGCCGGAATTATTCGCGGGGTTAAGGGTTCCAAAGGTGGGTATGTACTGGATAGAAATCCGGCAGATATTACCTTATCACAGATTATCGAAGCTTTGGATGGTGATTATCGCATAGAGAGCGAAGAATTTCTTCCTAATCTTTCCTATGCCGGAATCTTAAAAGTGATTCAAAGAGAGGTCATAGATAAGATGAATAAATCCATGGAGAATCTTTTGGAAAATATTACTTTAGAGCAGTTAGCGGAAGAGTATAAAAAGGATAGTCTTTATGGAGTAGATATGTACTATATATAGAAATAGGGGGAAGAAGGAAGCAAACTATGGCAGAAATTATTGCATATTTTTCTGAGAATAGCCAAGACTATTTAAGATTGGTGGGAGAACATATAAAAATTAGTTTTTTGTCGGTTTTTGTAGCCATGGTAATTGGAGTGACAGTAGGAATTTTTTGTTCTAAACAAAAACGACTAAAGTGGATTTTTGAGCAGCTTTTCGGGATACTTCGTATAGTTCCCAGCCTGGCTATTTTAATTATATGTATTCCTATTATGGGAACTGGTTTAAAACCCGCAATGGTAGCCCTTACTGTTTTGGCAATTCCGCCAATCTTAATCAATACAGCACAAGGATTTATCGGTGTATCTCCGGCCATTCGTGAAGCGGCAAAAGCCATGGGAATGAGTCGTTTGCGTATTTTCTTTACTGTAAAATTGCCTTTAGCTTTTCCGATGATTTTTGCAGGAATTAGAACGGCAACGGTAGAGATTATAGCCAGTGCAACTTTAGCATCCTACATAGGTGCAGGAGGGTTGGGGGAGTTGATTTTTACAGGATTAGGTCTTTTGAGGGCAGACTTGTTGTATATAGGGGGGATTTCCGTGGCAATTTTGTCTTTGGGAATCGGAGCTATTATGGATATGATTTATCGCAGACTTACCAGATATCAGAATGTTTAAAAATGAGGAGAAGATAATTATGAAAAAAACAAAATTGGGAATATTATTTGCAGTAACGGCAACTTCATTGGCACTTTTTACGGCGTGCGCAAGTAAGGAGGAGAAAAAGGATGCAAAGGGGGAACTTCGTTTAGCGTCTAAGGGTTTTACAGAAAATGAAATTGTGGCGGAAGTTTATTCATTAGCTTTACAAGATGCAGGGTACGATGTGGAGAGAGTTCCTGATGTTTCTTCGGCTGTGATACATACTTCTCTGGTAAATGGTGAGGTGGATCTTTATCCGGAGTATACGGGAACCGGTTTGATTTCAGTTTTAGGCATGGAGCCTCAGACGGATGAAAAAGCAGTCTATGAGACAGTAAAGACGGAGTATGATAAACAGTTTTCAGTTACCTGGCTTGATTACGCACCTGCAAATGATGGGCAAGGGCTGGCTATCAGGACAGAAGTGGCAAAAAAATATGGAATTTCTACAATTTCAGACTTGCAAAAAAATGCAGATAAAATCCGTTTTGCATCCCAAGGAGAGTTTGATATCAGAAGTGACGGAATTCCGGCCTTGGAAGCTACTTATGGAAAATTCGCATGGAAATCGAGCAAAGTCTATGATAATGCCTTAAAATATCAGGTATTAGAAAATGATGAGGCGGATGTAACTCCTGTCTATACTACTGAGGGAAAGTTGACAGAGGAAGAGTTTACCCTTTTAGAGGATGATAAACATGTGTGGCCTCCTTATAATTTGGCTCCGATTGTAAGAAATGAGACTTTGGAGAAATATCCGGATGTAGCGGATGTTTTAAATAAAATAAGCGAGCAGTTGACAACAAAAGAATTAACAAAATTAAATGCAAAAGTAGATATTGATAAAGAAGAAGTGGCAGATGTGGCAGAGGAGTTTTATGACAGTATTAACAAATAGTATAGAAAAAATATTTTGCGAACATTTTGATTATCCTAAAGAAGCGGCTTATTTAATTCCCTTCTTTTTTGAAAAAGAGGAGATAGATTTTATTGTAAATTGCGAAAAGGAGACATTTACAAATAAAGACTATCCGGAAGAGTTTTTGAAAGATGCCTACAAAAAAGGACTTGTATCTTTTGAGGATAAAGAAAAGCAACTATATAAACTTTCCAATTTTTACGGGATGCTGGATGTTTTTGTCTGTTGTAGAAAAGAAAAGTATGATGAGCTTTCTAAAGAGGAGAAAAAACTTTTAGATGATTGGTATTTTCAGGCATATTTTGAGGGTTTGGGGGATGATTACAGTCAAAAACCTACCAAAGATGAGGTGCTGACGCTGGAGGAAGTCTGTGATTTTATTGATAAAGATGACAGACAGATATACTTGAATTTTTGTGATTGCAGAGCTCTTAGAGGTGACTGTGGTCTTTTGCCAAAAACCTGCCTAACTTACAGAGATGCACCGAATTCTTTTACAGATAGAGGGATTTCTGAAAAAATCAGCAAAGAAGAGGCGAAACAAATTGTAAAAGAGTCAGACAAAAACGGACTTATGCATACGGTAAATCCTAACGGAATTTGTAACTGTTGCAGCGATTGCTGTTATCTTTTTAGGAGTCAGAAATTGCGTGATAGCGCCGGTATATGGCCGGCAACTCAAAAGATTATAGCCTTTGATGCGGATAAATGTATCGGTTGTGGTAAATGTACAAAAAGATGCCACTTTGGTATTTTTGAGCAGGCAAATAAAAGAGAGAAAGTAACTTGTAATCCATCGGCTTGTGTGGGGTGTGGCTTGTGTGTAAATACATGTCCGACGAAAGCCTTGACATTGATAATGAGGTAAAAGGATGCTTGCAGTAGAATTTGAAAATGTTTCCAAGCAATTTAAGGGGATGACCTATCCGGCTTTAGACAAAATAAATCTTTCTATTGAAGAGGGGGAATTTGTCACTATCTTAGGTTCTTCCGGTTGTGGAAAGACAACTTTGATTAAGATGGTAAACCGATTAAATCAGCCGGATAGCGGTAGCGTTCGCTTGTTTGGGGAGGATATTAAAGAGACGAATCCGGTTTTTTTGAGGAGAAAAATCGGTTATGTAATTCAGCAGATCGGACTTTTTCCGCATATGACCGTGAAGGAAAATATTTTGACTCTGCCAAAAATTTTAAAGTGGGATAAAAATAAGCAAGATGAGGCGCTAAGTGACATGTTTCGTCTAATAGAACTTAAAGAGGAGGAGTTTAAAAACCGTTATCCGGCACAACTTTCAGGCGGGCAACAACAAAGAATAGGGCTTGCCAGAGCACTGATTGCAGATCCGCCTGTTATGCTTCTTGATGAACCTTTTGGTGCTATTGACGCTATTAATAGAGAAATTTTGCAAAATGAATTAAAGAAAATTCATGAAAAATCAAAGAAAACCTATCTTTTTGTTACTCATGATATCAGAGAGGCACTAAAGCTGGGTACAAAAGTCATTGTTATGAATGAAGGAAAGATTCTTCAGTTTGCCAGTCCGGAAGAAATACAGGCACATCCGGCAGATGATTTTGTGAAAACTTTGTTAAGAACCATGGAGAGAGAAGAATTGCTGATGATGGATGGTGAGGGGATTTGATAGAGTATTTAGTAAAGCACAGTGATATGTTTTTGGAAGCATTTTTGGAACATTTATGGATTGTTCTTGTTACCCTGCTTATTTCTGTTTTAGCAGCAGGACTGATTTCTTTTGTGCTTTTGCAGTCAAAAAGGGCGGCAGATTGGGTTTTGGGAGCCTTTAGTGCCATTTATTCTATACCCAGCCTTGCTTTGTTTTCTTTGCTGATTCCTTTTATGGGACTTGGAAATGCAACCGCTATTTTGGTTTTATGTATTTATAACCAATATCTTCTGATTAGAAATATTATCACCGGTATGCATCTGGTTGATAAAAATATGATAGAGGCAGCTGTTGGAATGGGTATGACAAGGGGACAGGTAGTTATGAAAGTACAGATTCCTTTGGCGCTTCCGGCAATTGTGGCAGGAATACGACTCGCCATCATTTCGACCACAGGAATTGCAACGATAGCTGCGACGATCAATGCAGGGGGATTAGGGTCTTTACTGTTTTCGGGTCTTAGAACCATGAATATTTATAAAATTTTGTGGGCTACAGTACTTTGTGTACTTATCACTTTTCTTTCGGATGTTATCTTAAAACGTGTGGAGAAGTCCTTAAGGCATGCATAGGAACAGACAGAGGGAAAATAGAGAAGAAGCGGTAATAGATTGTTTTTATGAGGATAAGGAAAATTATAATTTTAAGGCTTATGAAAAAATGTAGTAGGAGTGGTGAAGACTATGGGTTACGAGGCATACAAAAATAATAGTTTAGGATTTTCAACAAGGCAGTTACACGCAGGATATAATCCGGCAGAACATTATAGAGCAAAGGCGGTTCCGATCTATCAGACAGCCGCTTTTGAATTGGGAGATTATGATAGGTGTTTGCGCTTATTTGAGTATGCGGAAGAAGGACATTCTTATGTAAGGTTTTCCAACCCGACCAATATGGTTTTGGAAAAAAGACTGGCCTCTTTGGAGGGAGGCGGGTCTTGTGTATCTTTTGGTTCAGGTATGGCAGCCATTTCGTCAACTTTACTGAATTTGGCAGGTGCAGGTGATGAAATTATTGCGGTGTCTACTTTGTATGGGGGAAGCACTACACTTTTGGCAGAACTCTTCCCGGAATATGGAATTTCTACAAGGTTTGTGGAAGATGAAAATGATATTTCTTCTTATGAAAAGCTGATTAATAATAAGACAAAGGCTATTTATATAGAAAGCCTTGGAAATCCGGGGATGAATATTTTAGATATAGAAGCAATTGCCACTTTGGCACATGAGTATGGTATTCCTCTGGTGGTAGATAATACTTTTGCTACACCTTATTTGTTTACCGCTTTTGATTACGGAGTGGATATTGTTTGCTATTCCGCTACCAAATATTTAAGTGGTCACGGCACTACGATTGCGGGTTTGGTAGTAGAGAGAGGCGGATTTGATTGGCTAAATGGGAGATTTCCGCAGTTTGAAAAATTTTACGAAGAAAATAAAGCGGCTATCGGAGATGAGATTTTGTTGCGAGAGATGTTCACTAAAAGACTTCGTATGCGTTATTTGACAGATTTGGGTGGGCATATGAGCCCTACTACTGCCTTTTACGTTTTGCAAGGAATAGAAACTTTGTCGCTTCGTATGGAGCGTCATGTGGAAAATGCAAAAGCCGTAGCAGAATTTTTAGAAGGACATCCGGCTATAAAAAAAGTTTCTTATCCCGGACTATCTTCAAATCCCTACCATGCTCTGGCTAATAAATATTTTCCAAAAGGAGCAGGTGCGATTATGAGCGTTCGCTTGGAGGGTGGTATTGAGGCGGCAAAAGCTGTTTTAGAGAGGGTGAAACTTTTTGATTATATGGTTAATGTAGGAGATGCAAAGTCTATGATTGTTCATCCGGCATCATCCACACATTTTGGACATTCCAAAGAAGATAATGAAAAAGCGGGTGTTTATGAGGATTCCTTACGATTGTCTATAGGTATTGAGGATGGAAAAGACTTGATAGAGGATTTAAGGCAGGCTTTAGAAAAATAGAGGAAAAAGGCATGGATGTCGTAGAAAAACTGGTAAAAAACCACTCCCTGGAAGAAGAGGAGTACAAAGAACTTTTGTTTTTGCAGGAGAATAAAGAGGTTAGAGAGTTTCTTAGAAAAGAGGCAATTTGGCTAAGAAAGCAATATTATGGGAATAAGGTCTTTATTCGCGGTTTGATTGAATTTACCAATTATTGTAAAAATGGCTGTTATTACTGCGGAATTAATCGTAAAAACAAAAATGTCAGACGGTATCGCCTGACTAAGGAAGAAATTTTAGACTGTTGCAGGCAAGGGTACGAATTAGGTTTTCGTACCTTTGTTTTGCAGGGGGGAGAGGATCCTTTTTTTACAGATGATCTTATGGTTACAATCATTGAGACTATAAAAGGAGAATACAGAGACTGCGCCCTGACTCTTTCTGTTGGAGAAAAGACTCTTTCTTCTTATAGTAAATATAAAGCTGCGGGGGCTGATAGATTTTTGCTTCGCCATGAAACATCCAATCCTGACCACTATGCAAGGCTTCATCCTAAGGATATGTCATGGCAGAGACGAATGCAGTGTCTGATGGATTTAAAAAGCTTAAGTTTTCAAGTCGGTGCGGGCTTTATGGTAGGCAGCCCGGGGCAAGGGCGGGATGATTTGGCAAAGGAATTATCCTTTTTGCAGAGATTTCGTCCGCAGATGGTGGGGATAGGGCCTTTTATTCCCCACCATGAGACTATATTTTCTAAAGAGAGCGCAGGAAGTGTTGAAGAAACTTTGTTTCTTTTATCGGTAATTCGCATTATTTTACCGGAGGTTCTTCTCCCGGCAACAACAGCTTTGGGGACTTTAAGAAGCGATGGAAGAGAGGCGGGACTTCTTTGCGGAGCTAATGTTGTCATGCCGAATTTATCTCCAAGACTTCACAGAGAGGATTATTCGTTGTATGATAATAAAATCAGCACGGGAGAGGAAGCTGCGGAATCTGTAGCACTCCTGTCGCAGAAAATAAAAAAAATAGGCTATCAAATAGTAAGCGATAGAGGAGACAGCTTACTGCTTGATTAGGCTTAAAGACAAGAGGCGAGGACAATGAGATTTATTCGACAGTTTGGTGTGATTTTAGGGGTTACGTTTTTGGGAGAACTTTGTAAACTTTTTATCCCTCTTTCAATTCCTGCAAGTATTTACGGTTTGATTTTTATGTTGTTTTTTCTTTGTAAGGGCTGGATAAAAGTGGAACAAGTAGAGGAATGCGGGGATTTTCTGGTAGAAATTATGCCTTTGATGTTTATTCCGGCAGGCGTGGGATTAATAGACAGCATTGATGTGCTAAAGCCTATTCTTTTCCCTTTGATTGTGATTACTTTGGTGACTACCTTTTTTGTAATGATAGTGACAGGACATGTAGCGCAGTTTGTTTTAGAAGGCAAGAATAAAAGAAAAGAAGAGAGGCGAAAATAATGAAAATCATCAGTGAAAATTCTTTGTTTTTTGGCGTTTTTATCAGTTTGTTTGCTTATGAAGTAGGACTTTTGCTGAAAAAGAAATTAAAATGGGCTTTTTTAAATCCATTACTGATATCGATTGTTTTAGTGATTTTTTCATTGAAAATGTTTCGTATAGAGTTTAAAAGCTTTAATGAAGGTGCAAAATATTTAAGCTATTTATTAACTCCGGCAACAGTCTGCCTGGCAATTCCTCTTTATAGGCAGATTAGGCTTTTAAGAGAAAATTTTTGGGCGGTTATTTTGGGGATTTTAGCCGGCGTGGTTTCAAGTTTAGTCAGCGTGCTTGGACTGGCACTTTTATTCGGGCTTAATCATGCACAGTATGTGACTTTGCTTCCTAAGTCGATTACAACGGCAATTGGAATGGGATTATCGGAGGAAATGGGAGGATATGTAACGATTACTGTGGCGGTAATTATTATTACCGGAATTGTGGGAAATATTTTAGGTGAATTTGTGTGCAAATATTTTAGGATTCATCATCCTATTGCAAGAGGTTTGGCACTTGGAACATCTGCGCACGCTATTGGAACGGTAAAGGCTATGGAAATGGGAGAAATAGAAGGTGCTATGAGTTCTTTATCTATTGCAGTGGCCGGGCTTTGTACCGTTGTGGGGGCTTCGGTATTTGCTATGTTTTTATAAAATAAAAGTCCTTCGAGGGGAGCAAAAAGCCGGAGAAAGATAAAGTCGAAAGCAAAGCTTCTATAGAAATTGGATTTCAAGAAAAAATAAAAATAAAATACAACAAATAATTGACGAAAAGGCTTACAGATGTTAAAATGAAGAGCGACATGCAAGTAGGTCTTTTTTTTATGCCTAAAAATCATCCGATTCGTCGGGAGAAAATAGGCTTTATCTATAGGAAAAGACCGTGTAACAGGGTAGTTTTCCGATACTATCCGTAAGTAGAACACATGGAGGTGGAAGTCATGCGAACAAGAATTACATTGGCATGCACAGAGTGTAAGCAGCGTAATTACAACACGACAAAAGACAAAAAAAATCATCCGGACAGAATGGAAACAAAAAAATATTGTAAATTCTGTCACACACACACATTACACAAAGAGACAAAATAAGAAACAGGGAAATGTGTATCAAACCCGAGAGGGAATGATGTGAAAGGCAAGGGGAAACTTATGGCAGATACTGCAAATTCCGGCAAAGCTCCCAAAAAGAGCTGGTTCAAAGGCCTTAGATCAGAATTTGATAAGATTATCTGGACAGACAAGAAGAAGCTACAAAAGCAGACAATCGCAGTAGTGACAATTAGTGTAATACTGGGAATTTTAATTGCAGTAGTGGACAGCTTAGCGCTGCAAGGGATTAATTTCTTAATCAAATAAAGGTAAAGGGTGATGAAATGTCAGAAGCAAATTGGTATGTAGTCCATACATATTCGGGCTATGAAAACAAAGTAAAGGCCAACATTGAAAAGACAATTGAAAACAGACATCTGGAGGATCAGATTTTAGAGGTTCGTGTTCCTATGCAGGATGTAGTGGAGATGAAAAACGGTGTTTCTAAACAAACACAGAAAAAATTGTTTCCGGGTTACGTTCTCTTAAACATGATTATGAATGATGATACTTGGTATGTGGTGAGAAATACCCGTGGTGTAACCGGGTTCGTTGGACCTGGATCAAAGCCGGTACCGCTTACAGAGGAAGAAATGTTGCCGCTTGGAATTAAAGCGGAGAATGTAATTGTTGATTTCGAAGTAGGGGATGCAGTGGTTGTTTTAGCCGGTGCTTGGAAAGATACCACGGCAGTAATCCAAAGCATTAATGAGCAAAAACAAGTTGTGACCATTATTGTTGAGCTGTTTGGCCGCGAAACACCGGTTGAAATCGGTTTCGCAGAAATTAAAAAAATGTAACAAAGCGGATGAGGATGACATCCGTAAAGTCAAGTGGGAGGGACATCCCGCAATAACCACAAGGAGGTGCCTAAAATGGCAAAGAAAGTTCAAGGATATATTAAATTACAGATTCCTGCTGGTAAAGCAACACCAGCACCACCGGTTGGACCTGCGTTGGGACAGCACGGTGTAAACATTGTTCAGTTTACAAAAGAATTCAATGCAAGAACTGCTGACCAGGGAGATATGATTATTCCTGTAGTTATCACAGTTTATGCTGACAGAAGCTTTAGTTTCGTAACTAAAACTCCGCCGGCTGCTGTTTTGATTAAGAAAGCATGTGGACTAAAATCAGGTTCAGGTGTTCCTAACAAGACAAAGGTTGGTAAAATTACAAAAGCGCAGCTTCAGGAAATTGCTGAGTTAAAGATGAAAGACTTAAACGCAGGAAGCATCGAAGCAGCTATCAGCATGATTGCGGGAACCGCTCGCAGCATGGGCGTAACAGTGGAGGAGTAAGGATATGAAAAGAGGAAAGAGATATTTAGAAGCATCAAAAGCATTTGACAAACAGAACCTGTTTGATCCGGCAGAGGCTATTTCTTTAGTAAAGGCTTCCGCAAGCGCAAAGTTTGATGAGACAGTAGAAGCTCATATTAGAACAGGTTGTGATGGTCGTCATGCGGATCAGCAGATTCGTGGTGCGGTAGTACTTCCGCACGGAACAGGTAAAACAGTTCGTATTCTTGTATTTGCAAAGGGTGCTAAGGCGGATGAAGCTGTAGCAGCCGGAGCTGATTATGTTGGAGCTGAGGAATTGATTCCGAAGATTCAAAATGAAGGATGGTTTGAATTCGACGTAGTTGTAGCTACACCTGACATGATGGGTGTTGTTGGTCGTTTGGGACGTGTACTTGGTCCTAAAGGATTAATGCCAAACCCGAAAGCCGGTACAGTTACAATGGATGTAACAAAAGCAATTGCTGATATTAAAGCAGGTAAGATTGAATATCGTCTTGATAAAACAAATATCGTGCATGTACCAATCGGAAAAGCTTCTTTTACAGAAGAACAGTTAACAGAAAACTTCCAGACTCTTATTGATGCTCTTAATAAGGCAAAACCAAGTGCATTAAAGGGACAGTATATGAAGAGTGTAACACTTGCTTCTACTATGGGTCCTGGTGTGCGCGTAAACCCTGTTAAGTTAGCATAATAAAGGCTTGACAAAAACATCTTTGGATGTTAAACTCAACCAGAAAACTGCCGAAGACAGTAGGTGCCGTAAGGCATAAGGACAAAACGCCTACCGAGGGAATTTTATTCTTACATATTAGAATATAAATAAACCTCTTTGTCGCGGGATGAAGAGGTTTTATTTTTTGACGGCGGTGCAAAGGTGGCTGAAAGGCCGCCAAAGTGCAGTTTCGACTGCATGGTAACACAAATATATAAGGAGGTGCACCAATTCATGGCAAAAGTAGAACTTAAACAACCAATCGTAGAAGAGATTGCTAATTCTGTGAAAGACGCTCAATCCGTTGTATTAGTAAAATATGCCGGACTTACAGTAGAACAGGATACTCAGTTGCGTAAAGATTTAAGAGAAGCCGGTATTGTTTACAAAGTTTACAAAAATACAATGATGAACTTTGCATTCAAGGGAACTGCATGTGAAGAACTTTCTAAACATTTAGAAGGACCTAACGCTCTTGCAGTGTCAACTACAGATGCAACAGCTCCTGCAAGAATTCTTGCCGGTTATGCTAAGAAGATCCCCGCGCTTGAGTTAATCGCAGGTGTGGTAGAGGGAAATTACTACGATACACAAGGTATTGCTGCTTTAGCAACAATTCCGTCAAGAGAAGAGCTTCTTGGAAAATTACTTGGAAGTATTCAGTCTCCAATTACAAACTTTGCTCGTGTGCTTAATCAGATTGCAGAATCTAAAGAAGCAACACCGGCAGAATAATTAAAAACAATTAAAATAATTTTACGGAGGTAAATAATAATGGCAAAATTAACAACAGCTGAATTTATTGAAGCTATCAAAGAGTTATCAGTATTAGAATTAAACGAATTAGTAAAAGCTTGCGAAGAGGAATTTGGTGTTTCTGCAGCAGCAGGTGTAGTTGTAGCAGCAGCTGGAGCAGATGCTGGAGCAGCTGAAGAAGAAAAAACAGAGTTTGATGTTGAATTAACAGAGGCTGGTGGAGCTAAAGTTAAAGTTATCAAAATCGTTCGTGAGTTAACAGGATTAGGACTTAAAGAAGCTAAAGAAGTAGTTGACGGAGCTCCTAAGATCGTTAAAGAAGGCGTTTCTAAAGCAGAAGCTGAAGAAATCAAAGCTAAGCTTGAAGCAGAAGGTGCAAAAGTTACTCTTAAATAATAGAGTGATACGATTTGCTTAAAACGAAAGTCCTGCATCACATAAAAGTGGTGCGGGGCTTTTTGATATTTTGGGCTTTTTGTCAAGGGTTGGGGTAAAGAAAGTTTTTAACAAATCCGAGAAGGTATCTTCTCGGATTTGTTTTGCTATATAGGGAAATTCCGTTTGTGCGGGTGTGCATTTGTTTATCGGATAAAAAGTTAGGTTTATTTACAGTCGCGGATTTCTTGCGATTAAGAGATTTATATCTGAAAGGAGTATTGACAGATATAATCAAATAGTGTACTATTTACCTATGACACAGATACACGAAATATTATAGTCTAGAAAAGAGGGGGAATATGGAATTTAAAATGAATGTTCCTATATACCTGCAAGTAATAGAGGATATTAAAAATAAAATTATAAACAGGGAAATACAGATGGGGGAAAAGCTTCCTTCCTCCAGAGAGCTGGCACTGACCTATGAGATCAACCCTAATACAGCAGCTCGTGTATATACGGAGATGGAAAGAATGGGGATTGCTTATATGAAGCGGGGAGTAGGAACTTTTGTTGCTGAAGATGGTGAGTTGATAAAAAAAATGAAAGAAGAAAAGCTGGAGGAGACAATTAAGGAATTTGTAGAGAGAATTTCCGGTTTGGGTTATAGTCTGACTGAAATTTGGGAGCAGGTAGAAAAATATGAGAAAGAGGAGTAGAAGATGAAGCTGGAATGTAAAAATGTAGTCAAAAAATATTATAGTCAAAAAGCCTTAGATGGTTTGTCTATGACTTTGAAGTCAGGAAAAATTTATGCTCTGTTAGGGCCAAATGGAAGCGGAAAATCCACCATTATGAAAATGATAGCGGGACTTACAAAACAAACCGAAGGAGAGGTTTTCTTGGATGGTGAAGAAATCACCTGGAGAAGTAAAAATAAAGTGGCTTATATGCCGACCGAAAATTTTTATTTTGAGTTTATGACAGGAAAAGCTCTTGGACATTACTATAAAGATTTTTTTGAAGATTTTGATGAGGACAAGTATTTTGGTCTCTTAGACCAGATGGATTTGCCTACCGATAAAAAGATGAGAGAATTATCTTCCGGAATGATGGCAAAGTTAAAAATAGCGGCTACACTTTCTAGAAACTGCCCTCTTATTCTTCTTGATGAACCGACGAATGGTATTGATCTTTTATCGAGAGAACATATTTTGAAAGCTATTTTGGGGAATGTTGGAGAAGATACAACAGTGGTTATTTCCAGCCATATGGTAGAAGAGTTGGAAAAAGTTGCTGATGATATTATCTTTATGAATAAAGGTCAGGTAATCCTGGCAGGCAATATCGAAGATTTGCGTTTTGAAAAAGAAAAATCAGTAACAGAATTATACAGAGAGATTTATGGGTAAGGAGAAGCGTTAAAATGTTGAAGATGATGAAGTATGAGATAAAAAGAAATAGGCTTTCTTATTTCTTTATGTTAGCGGTTTTACTGCTTTTAGAGTTGGTATTTTCCGTAGGAATGCTCTTGGAGAAAGAAGTTGTGTTTTCTTTGTCTATTATAGGTCTTATGTTTTTTGGATTTGCAGGTATTCTATTTGTTGCAATCAACGGAACAAATATATATAGTAAAGATTTAAAGAAAAAGACCGGTTATATGGTTTTTATGACACCGATTTCTTCTTATAAAGTCTTAGGAGCAAAGCTTCTTGCTGTTTTTTGCTCTTCTTTGGTTTTGCTAATCATTTATGTGGGGATTGGATTAATCGATGTTTTTTGGGTTATTGAAGCTTATAGTATTAAAGAATTTGAACCTCTGGTT
>DATCYL010000102.1:0-2970 GCA_036570305.1 Lachnospiraceae bacterium | reverse complement strand
TACTCAATAATAAAAGAATTTAGAATAAAACAAAATGGATGCCACCTGTAGCATGCAGGATAGCATCCATTTTGTTTTATCCTAGTTTATAAATGTGTCTGGGATTCCGGGTAGATATGAAAATTTCTGCCCGATTTTTATTATTTTAAAATTATAGTAGTTTCTTGATGATATTCTCATAAATATCCTGATGTTCTTTTTTCCATTTCAGACAAGCGTGCCGGGCAATTTCTTCTGTGGGAACCGTTAGGGTAAGTTCCATAAGATTTTCCTGTCCCTCGCGGATACGACACTGGATAGCATAGTCCATTTGTGGGGTCAGGTAATAGTCCGCAGTAATGTTTGATTCATTTCTAAGTTCGTAAGAATTTTCATAAAGGTAGGTATCCATTTCATCACGGATTTCCTGAGAAATATCATTTCCAAAATAAGAAAGTGTATCGCTTCCATCTTTAGTCAGACGAAACTGGGACATATTTCGTATGGTATCCATTTGAATTAGATTGCTTTCTACCAGTTCATTTAGAGATTGCTGGACATGAAAATAATCTGTGTAGTTTCCCTCGGTAATGAAACTGCACAATTGATTGTTCGTCATGGGAAAATTTACCTTATCCAGCATATATAAAATCATAAGTTTGTAAAGTGTCAAAGAATCTGTCATTATAACCTCCCTATCTTTGTATAACTAGAGGAATTTTCCTTGCCAAATATCATCCCTGATGAGGGAACGGTGAAAATCATTTAAAAGTCCTCTTTTATTAAGACTCCATAAAGGGGCAATAAGCAAATCCTTAGGTCCGTCTCCTGTTAGTCTATGAATGACGATATCCGGGGAGATGTGCCCTAAAGATAGCTTTAAAAGAGAAATGTAAGCTTCTTTTGTTAAAACCTGAAATTTTTGGTTTTCATAATCTTTGGCTAAATCTGTGTTTGTTAAAACATGTAAGAGATGCAGTTTTATACCGTCAATTTTACAGTTATTTAAGTAATGAATCGTTTCTAAAATTTCTTTTTCTCCCTCACCGGGAAGCCCTAAAATGATGTGGGTTACGACCTCTATTTGATATTCTTTTAAGAGCTGTAAGGCTCCGTCAAAGGTCGACAGAGGATATCCACGGCGGATATAGGAAGCTGTTTTGGGGTGGATGGTTTGAAGTCCTAATTCTACCCAAATAGGTTTTTGGCGGGAGAGCGAAGCAATCATCTCTACAATTTGCTTGTTGATACAATCCGGACGTGTTCCTATAGAAAGGGCAATTACATCCGGATGTGCCAAAGCTTGACTATAGATTTCTTTTAAATAAGAAAGAGGAGCGTAAGTATTAGTAAAAGCTTGAAAATAAGCAATATATTTACCGCTCTTATTTTTAGCCCCCAATAATTTTTTTTGCTCTTCGATCTGTTCAAAAATGGATTGGCGGGAATCCCCGGCGTAATCTCCGGAACCTCCCTCACTACAGAAAATACAGCCTGTATTGCCAAGGCTTCCATCCCGATTGGGGCAAGTCATGCCGCCATCTAAAGATGCTTTGTAAATTTTTGCTCCAAAACGATGTTTTACCCAATAGCTAAATGAGTAATATCTTTGTTCATCCCAACGCATGGCTTAAATTAAATCGCGGACGGCTTTGCTTACACACTCACAAAGGCGAGGATCCAAGGCATCCGGCATGATATGATCGGCGGAAAGTTCCTCCGGTGAGACTAAGGAAGCGATAGCAAGAGCGGCTGAAAGCTTCATATCCTCAGTGATTTGCTTGGCGTGCCCCTCCAAGGCTCCTTTGAAAATCCCGGGAAATGCCATAACATTATTGACCTGATTAGGAAAATCGGAACGTCCTGTGCCAACGACAGCAGCACCTGCGGCTTTTGCAAGATCCGGCATGATTTCCGGAACAGGATTTGCCATAGCAAAAATAATAGCATCTTTAGCCATGGAGGCAACCATTTCTTGGCTGACGATATTGGGGGCGGAAACTCCGACAAAAATGTCTGCACCCTTTAAGGCATCGGCAAGGTTACCGGTTTGATTGGAAAGATTAGTGACCTCCACCATTTCTTTTTGTATCCAGGTAAGATTAGGCGATTTTTTGTGAAGAATACCTGAAATATCACACATAGTCACATTTAAAAAGCCGTAATTTAAAAGAAGCTTTGTGATGGCAATACCGGCAGAACCGGCTCCGTTTACAACAATTTTTACCTTTTCTTTTTCCTTGCCTGTGATTTTAAGAGCGTTAATAATGCCTGCAAGGACAACGATAGCAGTCCCATGCTGATCATCATGAAAAACCGGAATAGATAAAAGCTCTTTTAAGCGGTTTTCAATTTCAAAACAGCGGGGGGCAGAAATATCTTCTAAATTTATGCCTCCAAAAGTAGGTGCTAAACGGACGATTGTTTCGATGATTTCCTCGGTATCCTGGGTATCCAAACAGATAGGAAAGGCGTTGACACCGCCAAGCTCTTTAAAAAGAACTGCTTTTCCCTCCATTACCGGCATAGCAGCCAGTGGTCCTATATTTCCAAGTCCTAAAACAGCACTTCCGTCGGAGACAACTGCTACGGTATTGGCTTTTAGGGTATACTTATAGGCTGCATCCGGATCCTTGGCGATTACCTTGCAAGGTTCGGCAACACCCGGGGTATAAGCAAGGCTTAAATCTTTGCTTGAAGTAATGGGGGATTTGGCTTTTGTATCTAATTTTCCCTGCCACTTTTCGTGAAGAAGCAAGGCCTGTTCATTAGTAGTCATTGATAAAATCTCTCTTTCTGAAAGTATAGTGAGATATAAATTTATCTCAAAGCTATGATAACATTTCTCCATTTTATTGACAACAGTAGGAGAGGAAAGTTCTCATATAAAAAAGCTCTCCAAAGATAAGGAGAGCTTTTTATGATTAACTTAGAGCATTTTCTTTTACACGTATAAGTGCATGTTTTATTGCCGGAATATTTAATAAAATT
>DATCYL010000101.1:0-12011 GCA_036570305.1 Lachnospiraceae bacterium | reverse complement strand
GTTTATTTTCTTCATTCCAGCCTGTCTTTCCGCTACGGATTACAAAACCGCCATGAGGAATAGAATTATGGTTTTTATCCAGTTCTTCCTGGCTGATAAAATGTACGCTTGTATCATAATCCGCAAAATAATTTGGCATTTCTTTGATTTCTTTTTCAATCTTTGCAAGGTCAGCACCCTCTTTAGCCACAACAAAACATTCTCTTGTATGTTTTTGTCTTGTGGTAAGTTCCGGATTAGCTCCCGAACGAACTGCCTCAAGTGCCTCATCTACCGGAATTGTATACTGTTTTCCGTCTAAAACACCCTCCACTCGGCGAATAGCATCTGAGTGTCCCTGACTTACTCCTTTGCCCCAGAAAGTATAGTCTTTTCCCTGTGGCAAAATAGCATTTGCATATAAGCGATTTAAAGAAAACATTCCCGGATCCCAACCTACAGAAATCACTGCTACCTTACCTGCCTCTTGTGCAGATGCATCCACAGCAGCAAAATGTTCCGGAATCCTTGCATGTGTATCAAAACTGTCAATCACATTAAAATAACGGCTAAATTCAGGAGTCTGTTTTGGCAAATCTGTAGCGCTTCCTCCACAGATAATCAAAACATCAATCTCATCTTTCTTTTGAACAGCCTCATCCACAGAACATACCTTTACACCCGGTGTTAAAAGCTTTAAGCTCTCCGGATTTCTTCTTGTAAAGACAGCTACAAGTTCCATATCCTCATTCTGTTTGATAGCACATTCTACACCTTTTCCCAGATTTCCATAGCCCAAAATTCCTACTCTCATAATAATTTCCTCCTTTTTTATTTATATAAACCAGCAAAGGCAGCAAAATACCTTTGAGGATTATAATTGCTTTCCAAAGTCTGCAACTTTTCCGGACTTTAGCTCATTACTACTAGAATAATACAGGCGCCGGATGTAAATTCCGACGCATAGATTATTTGATATCTTCATTAAGTTTTTTTAAAACTGCCAAAACACCGTCTTCTGTATTCTTTTTTGTAAGATATTTGGCAGCTTTTTTGACAGCCTCCTGAGCATTTCCTACCGCATAGCTTTCTTCTGCCGCATGAATCATACCCAAGTCATTATAATTGTCTCCAAAAACCATTGTTTCCGATGGTTTGATATTTAACTGTCTTTGGATGGTCTTTAATGCATTTCCCTTATCTGCACTATAGTCCATAAAATCTATCCAGGGGTCTCCCGCCTGTACTACATGAAATCTATCTTTCCATTCTTGGCTAACATCCCCTACCATATCGGCAACTCCTGCCTTGCAAAAGATAGACATTTTGATGATTTCAATATCTTCTTTTAGAATATCTTTTACTCTACACATTTTATTGTGGTAGCCTTCGCTTAAAAATTTAATGAAGTCAGGATCCTCATCCTCCACATACATCTCATCTTTCGTAGATGCAGTTAACTGACACCCCTTCAAGGAACGAATAAACCTTGTCAAATCCTCGGCATCTTTTCGATTTAAAACGGTTGATGCCATCTCCTGACCACGACAAATTACATTAGAACCGTTTTCGCAGATAAAAATAATATCATCTTTTACCGGTTCAAAAACATGTAAAATACTATAGTATTGCCTGCCACTTGCCGCAGCAAAGACAACTCCTTTTTTCTTTAATTCTAAAATAACAGAGAAAAGCTCCGGATTTATCCGGTCGCTTCCCTCTACTAATAAAGTGCCATCTATATCTGACGCAATTAATTTTATCATGAAATGCCTCAATTATCTTTTTTTGTTTTCTTCTTACCTAACATAATATAAAACAGTAATCCTAAAAATGCAACCGAAAGAATCATCCATGTTACTAAATACAGATGGCCTTTCGATACAAACAAATCATAATACCCTTTTAAATAAATTACAATAATTAAAAGAGGAATAATGTTTGTCATGTGAAATCTAAAGGATAAAGGTAACTTTACACCAAATCCGGTATTTGCTTCCTTGATAAATCCATCCCAGCCCCAGCCGAAATCTCTTGTACAGAAAATCAAATAGACCATAGAGCCCAGTGGTAAAATGGTATTAGATACAATTAAATCCTCCAAGTCCATGATAGTGCTTCCCGGACCGAGTGGCTGAAATCCTGACCAAACATTAAATCCTAAAATACAAGGCAAAGTTAAAACAGAAATCAACAGGATATTTACAATCACTGCCTTCTTTCTCTTCCATCCCCATAAATCGATGGCAAAAGAAATAATATTTTCAAATACTGCAATAATAGTTGTTAGTGCCGCAAATGATAAAAATAAAAAGAATAAACTTCCCCACAATCTACCAATTGGCATCTGATTAAATACATGAGGAAGAGTAATAAAGATTAAGGATGGACCTGCATCCGGTTTTACTCCAAAGGCAAAGCATGCCGGAATAATAATAAGCCCCGAGCAAACTGCAACCAGGGTATCTAAAATAGTAATCCCGATACTTTCTCCCATAAGAGATCTGTCTTTTCCCAGATAACTTCCAAAAATCGCCATAGAGCCCATACCTATACTTAAAGTAAAGAAAGCTTGTGACATAGCCCCGAAAATTACATTTCCCACACCAATTTCCGCTACTTTTTTAAAATCCGGTATCAGATAAAACTTTAATCCTTCTGCCGCACCCTTTAGTGTTACTGACCGAATCACCAAAATGAAAATCAAAAGTAAAAGAGCCGTCATCATAAACTTGGTTATTCTCTCTACACCCTTTTGTACACCAAAAGAACAAATTCCAAAGGAGATAAGAATTGCAAGAAAGGTAAAAATCCCCAAAATTCCCGGAGATGCCAACATAGAAGTAAATTCCCCTGCCAATTCGCCCTCGACAAACTCTTTTCCTGAAAAATCTCCCCTTGCCATGCGAACCATGTAGTAAATCATCCAACCGCCAACCATGGTATAAAACATCATTAAAATATAATTACCAAGCATGGCAATATAACCGAATTTATGCCAAGTTCTCCCTTTTGCCTGCAGCATTTTAAAAGAAGAGGCTACACTCTTTTGACTGGCTCTTCCTACAGAAAACTCTGCTACCATAATCGGGAGTCCCATTAACACCAAAAATAACAAATAAATCAAAATGAAGGCAGCACCTCCATTTTTACCTGTCATATAGGGAAACTTCCATACATTTCCAAGCCCTACAGCACAGCCCGCAGACACCAAAATGAATCCCAGACGTGAACCAAACTTCTCTCTCTCCTTCATAACAATTCTCCCTTTACTTAATATTTCTTCCTACAGAACACTAACACTTTACACTGTAAAAGATTACAGCAATAATAGCACACCACTTTATAAAATTCAATGAATTTATAAATTTTCTATAAAAATCATAAAGTTCTTTTTTATTTTTCACTTGTCTTTTACAAGGTAGAATTTAAAAGTTCCTCTACATCTTCCATTTGATTCAAAATTTCTTTTTGCCGTTTATCAAACAAAAGACCTTTATTATGCTTATAGTAAAGGGGACTGCCATTGGATTTGATAAATGATATTGCATAATAATTTGCATTTAACTCTGTCATAAATGCCACCATTTCCTGTTGTTCCCCAAACGCCGCCTCTATAAATTCAAAGGCATTTTGTAAAGCTCTTCCTGTTTTTTCTACCAAATCTTCTCTATCTTTATCTTCTGCATAAAAAAGCTCTTTTACTTTCTCATAAGCCTTGTTCTTATCAGTGATTCCTACAATTTTTTTGCAATATTTTTCCAGACTATTTAGGACTTTTCTTGCCAAAATTTGTTCCTCTTTACTTAAAATCTCTGCCTTTTTATCTTTTTCATAGGCCTGCTCCGCCTCCTTTTTGATCTCTTCCAAACTCTTTTCTTTTAGATTTTCTCTCCAAGCAACCAAACAATCATATAATTTTTCTATATATCGTTCTTTTAAATAGCCTTCATAGAAATACTCTCCTAATTTTCCATTAAAAAGTCCTACCACACTCAAACGTTCATCAAAGGGTGCCAATCGCATTTTTTGTAGGGTAATCGTCGTATATTTCCCCTCCAAAATCTCTTCCACACCGTAATCTTGTTTATACTTGTAATACAAATCCAAATAATTGGCAAAATCTTTGGCAATCAGCGGAAACTGTATATACTGACTTACAACTTCCCTATCTACCGTCTGCCCTAATTTTTCCATCACATAAATAAACCGCGATAAGTCTTCCCAGCCTCTGGCAGTAACGAACATCTTACCGTCCACACTTGTCTCTATCCTAAAAAAGTTTTCTCTTCTAAGCTCTAAATAAGATAAAATTGCAGGGTGCACCTGATTTAAATAAGCATACTCTTTCCAAACCGGATAGCTTGCAGCTACAGAAATTTTCTTTATTCTATCCAAAGTTACCACATCAAAATCTCTTACCGACTTATTATATTCCGGAGGATTTCCTGCCGTAACGATAATCCAGCCTTGAGGCACACTCTGGTTTCCAAACATTTTACATTGCAAAAACTGCAACATAGTTGGTGCCAATGTTTCTGAAACACAGTTAATCTCATCCAAAAACAAAACTCCCTCTTTATTTCCCGTCTTTTCTATTTTTTCATAGACGGAAGCTATTATTTCACTCATAGTGTATTCCGTAACTGTATAGCTTTTACCCCCATATACTTTTTCCTTAATAAAAGGAAGTCCGATTGCTGACTGACGTGTGTGGTGAGTAATCGTATAAGCAACCAAACCAACCTTACATTCTTTGGCAACCTGCTCCATAATCTGAGTCTTTCCGATTCCCGGCGGTCCTATTAAAAGAATGGGACGTTGATTCATTTGCGGGATTTTATAGTCTCCCATACTATCTTTTGCCAAATAGGCGCTAATTGTATTTTTAATTTCTTGTTTTGCTCTTTTTATATCCATATTACAAATCACTCTCTTCTAATATCAATTTGATTGCCCATGCAGGCACTTGTTCATCCTGATAATCTTCTTTAAAGAAAATAAAAGCGGTTTCATAAGTCGGCTTTTGCTTAGGGTAAATTCCATATCCATCTGTAAAGTACAAAATCCCCTGCAAATTTTGAAGCTCCCCTTTTTTTATTTTCTCATTAATATAGGTAAATGCCGGGCGAAAATCCGTACCTCCCTGCCCATAAAGAGTCAAGTTTTGCATATAGGCATCCAGGTCTTTTTCACTTTTTATTTTCACATCCGATTGGACAGCTTCATCACACTGCATTATATGAAGAGACATTTCTCCCTCGGACTGTCTGATTTCCTTTAAAATACCATAACTTTCTTCCAAAAATTTTCTAACCAGATTTCCGCTGGTGGACATGGAAGTATCTATTACAATAACTAAATCGCGAATTCTTTTGACCTCTTTGGTTTCCATAGGTTCTACCAGTGGCATATTTTTATAGGTTGTAAGTCCATAGGTATAATAAATAGGATCAAAGCTGTCCATATCCAATCCTATTTCTTCTTTTAAAACCATAAATTTACGTAAAAACTCTTTATAAGATTTCTTCCTACGGTTGCCTACCTTTATCTGTCCAAGCAGGGCACCGCTTTTTTGTGCCGCCTCTTTAGAAAAAGTTTCCAAATCCGTTTCCATTTTTTCACTGATATCCTGCCACTTTTTATTTCTGGTTTGACGATTTTTATGATTCTTTGCTTCTTTCCAATAACTGTGATCATCCACCCTAAACTCCGCTTCTAGGGCCAACAGCTCCTTATCAGAAAGCTCTTTTTTTGCCAAATATTCATAAATTCTTTGGGCATGAAGCACCTTTTTATCATAATAAGCTTCTAAAAATCTATACCAGTCTTTTCTAAACATAGAATGGGCTTTTTTAACCACACGAAAATCCATACTATCTATGATATGTTCTACTGCCACATCACAGGCAATATCCCACAGTCTGCGATTTCTTCCCATAATTTCCCAGTGCCGAAAAAGACAGTGTAAAACCATGTGTAAATAGGCTCTGTTTGCTCCTATTCTATTTTCTTTATAAAGGCCGCCCAAATACTGAGGATGGTAAAAAATACTGACACCATCCGTACCAAAAGGCTCTGCTTTTGTATCCATTTGATAATAAAAACTGCAAAGTGCCACATCCAGATAACGAAGAGATAAATAAAGCTCATCGCGTAATGCAAAGAGAATCTGCTCCCCCAGGCTCTCGAGTTTTACCACCAGTTCTTCTTTTTCTAATCTTTTTATTTCCAATATCTATTTCCTCATAAATCGGACTTATCCTAACTTCCTTACAGGCGAAAGCGTTTTCTTTTTTCCAAAGAGGGCAAAAACTCTTCTTCCAATTTTTCTTTCTCCTCCATAAAAAAGCTTAAAAGCCAATTTTTTTCCTGCCTAAATACTTCTTCTATACAAAAGTCCAAATTGTCTTTTGTATACAATCGATGCGAAGAATATAGCAAAAGTAATTCCTGCCAATCTTTTGCAATCGCATAGGCAAGCACTTCTTTTGCTTTTTCTCTAAAATATACTATATACTCTTCTTTTGCTTTCTCCACCAGTCCTATAGGGTAGATTAAACGGTAGGAAGCAAGTTCTATAATAGTCTCTATTTTTTCTACTGCTTTTGCCATATAAAATAGAGAATCATACTTTTTAAAATCTATCTGCTTGTCATAAAAACACTGCCGGAAACTTTCCCCCGAGCCGTAATAATGGGTTGAAATAATTCTGGCAGGTGTATTTTCTGCCGCATCCTCATATATTTCCGGAAAAAAGAGCATTAATTCACTTTTTTTCTCCTCCCCCAAAAATCTAACTCGTATTTCCCCCGAAAGATGCCCTAAGACTTCTCCCAAAGAGGAGGAGAAATCTTTCTTACAATCAATTTCCAAAAGCGAAAGGCCTCTACATCCTGTAAAAGCCCCCTGCCCAATATCTGTAAAGTTATTTGAAAAGCGTAGCCTTTTTAAGTTTCGGCATCCATAAAAAGCATATTTCCCGACTCTTTTTAAAGTAGATGGAAAAATAATCTCTTCTACCCTCTCTCCCGTAAGTTCTTTTTGAGAAAACTCCTCATCCTCAATAGAAGCTTTTTCTTCGTAAAGGCAAGCTACCTCTTTTATATCTTCCCTATCCGAAAAAGCGTACGGACCGATTGCCACTACCGGCATATCCTCAATCCGGCTTGGAAGTTCCACAAGTCCCTGCCAGCCAAAGCACCGCAAAATCAGTATGCCGTCTTTTTCTTTCTGATATAAAATTTTCATCCTTTATTCCTGCCCCGTCAACTTATCCTTTACATTTTCAACTGTTGTAAGAGCTTTTTGATAAATTTCCTTTGCTGTTTTGCTATAGTTTATCATTCCATAGAAAAAGACCGTCAAAATCACAAGTAGCAAAAGAAAATGTATCAGACACCCCGGACCCCTTTTTTCTCCCTTTTTATCTTCCTCTTCATAATAAAGAGATTCCCTTATAGCCCTCTTATCTCTTTTGATTTTTTTATCCGGAAAGAAAAAGGGTTCCGTATCCGAACTTACTCTTTTTCCTCCTTTTTTTTCCATAGGCTCTTTATTTCTTACTATAGGTTCCTGTAAAACTCTTTTTCTATCTTCTTGTCTATCCCTATATTTTTCATAGTCCGCTCTATTTAAAAAATCTTCCGGATCTTGAATAGCAATATCCACCGGCATAATATAACCACAATGCGGACACGCCTTTAGTGTAGAAGATACCTTGCCTCCACACTCCGGACATAGTAATAATGCCATATATCCTCCTATTTTTTCTTTCCCGGATAAGGCAGCTCAAACTTCTTATCGTCTTTTAAGCGTTTACCTCTCCTTTGACTTTTCTTTACTCTATCTTTTCCCTTTTCTTCTTTGTATGAAAAATCTCTCTTAGGCTTTCTATCTCGGTCTTGAAAAGAAGATTTCCTGCTGTTTCCAAAGATTTTTTTACCCTTTTCCCTGCCTTTTTCTCTTCCTTTGCCTCTTGCGTAACCGCGATAAGACTCTACCGGAATTTCTTCCAGCTCATCCCCCATATGAAGCTTTAAAAAAGCCGCCGCCAACTCTATAGCTGTACAGTCTTCTTCCTCCATTCGCTCCTCTATGATGTGAGTCATTTCCATTAAATCTTTTTCTTTTAGAACCTGTAAAACCTCTCCCAAAACTTTTCCCGCTTTTGCTGCTGTAATATCTGTCACACTTGGAATTGTTCTCGCCTTTAATTTTGTCTTACACACAAATTCTATATCTCTAATCTTATAAACTTCTCTTCCCACCACCAGGGTAAAAGCACGTCCGTTTCTTCCCGCTCTTCCGGTTCTTCCTATACGATGTACATAATACTCAATATCCTGTGGAACATCAAAGTTAATAACTGCCTCTACATCATCTACATCAATTCCTCTTGCCGCCACATCCGTAGCAATCAAAATCTCGCATGTTCCCTTTCTAAAAGAATCCATGACTCTGTCACGCACTGCCTGTGACAAATCGCCATGTAAGCCTTCAGCAAAGTAGCCTCTTCCCTTTAAATCATCGGCGATTTCTTCTACCATACGCTTAGTATTGGTAAATATTAAAGTTCTCTTTGGATTATAGTAATCCAAAAGTCGGGACACAATTTCTTTTTTATTTTCTCTTCTTACCTCATAATAATACTGGCTAATTGCCGGAACGGTAAGCTCCTTTTTTATAGTCTTGATCAAAATAGGATTGGTCTGAAATTGCCCCGTAATATCTAAAATCGCCTGTGGCATAGTCGCCGAAAAGAGAACCGTTTGATGTTCATTTTCAATCTGGGATAAAATGGTTTCCATATCTTCCCTAAATCCCATATTCAACATCTCGTCCGCCTCGTCCAAAACAACGGTTTCTATAGCTCCAAGCTTTAGAGTGTGACGACGCATATGATCCATCACTCGACCCGGTGTTCCCACGACAATTTTAACATTCCCTTTTAAAGAACGAATCTGCTTATTAATATCCTGTCCACCATAAATAGGCAGTACCTTGATATCTGACATATATTTTGCAAATTTTCTAAGCTCTTCTGATGCCTGTATTGCCAATTCTCTGGTCGGGCATAAAACCAAAGCCTGCACCCCTGCCTTTTCAGGATTTATCTTCTGCAAAAGAGGAATTCCAAAAGCAGCTGTTTTCCCTGTTCCTGTCTGGGCCTGTCCTATAAGATCTACACCCTCCAACATCTTTGGAATTGCCTTTTCCTGTATAGGCGAGAATTGTTCAAATCCCATTTCCTCCACTGCTCTTAATATTCTCTCGTCAATTGTGTTTCCTTCTAAATTTAATAAACTCATATTTCCCTTTCATTTTCCTTAATCTATTATTTTAAAACCTTTGTTATCGCCAAAAAATTGTACTTTAGCTCCTTTTTTAGCATAAAACTCTTCTATGTAAGCAGACGCTTCTTTAGGGGGCTCTTCATCAAAGGTAAAAAACTGTGAGCTACAGGTATCATGGTAATGCAAATATAAATGATATTTATCATTCATCTCTTTTTTCAATAATAAAACTTCATCAAATGTAAAAACCATCTATTCTCCTTTCTAAGTCCTATAAAAGCAGATTCAAAAAAATACCTCCAAATACACAATCCGAGCATTTGGAGGTGTCTAATTTTATTTATCTTTTACTAATTCTTTTAATGATGTTGCAAGTCCCGCAATGCCCTGAATATCTGATGGAATAATAATCTTTGTAGACTGTCCGTCTGCTACTTTTGTCAGTGCCTCTAAGCTCTTCATGGTAAGAACTGCCTCATCTGCACCTGCTTCTTTCACAAATCGGATACCATCAGCCTGTGCCTGCTGTACCTTTAAAATAGCCTCTGCACGACCTTCCGCTTCACGAATCATCTTCTCTTTTTCTGCTTCTGCACGGAGAATTGCTGACTGTTTTTCTGCCTCAGCTTCCAAAATTGCTGATTCTTTGTGTCCTTCTGCAATAAGGATCGCTGACTTTTTATCACCTTCTGCACGAAGAATAGACTCACGTCTTTCACGCTCTGCTTTCATCTGTTTTTCCATGGCATCCTGAATGGCCTCAGGCGGGATAATATTCTTTAGCTCTACACGATTTACCTTGATTCCCCATGGATCTGTTGCCACATCCAACGATGCTCTCATCGATGTGTTAATCGTCTCTCTGGACGTTAATGTTTCATCCAACTCTAGATCACCAATAATATTACGAAGTGTTGTTGCCGTCAAATTCTCAATCGCCATAATCGGATTTTCGATATTGTAAACAAATGATTTCGGATCTGTAATCTGGAAAAAGACAACAGTATCGATACGCATAGTTACGTTATCTTTTGTGATTACCGGCTGTGGAGGAAAATCCACCACCTGCTCTTTTAAGCTGACTCTTCTTGCCACTCTCTCAATAAAAGGAACTTTAATATGAAGTCCGTTCTGCCATGTAGTACGATAAGAGCCAAGTCTTTCTACTACAAATGTCTGAGATTGAGGTACAATTTTAATGCAGGATACTACAATCAATAAAGCAATAATAAATAAAGCAATTACAATAAAACCTCCCATGGTTACTCCTCCTTTTTATACACGTTTTACAGTCAATTTGGTTCCCTCTACCGATACTACTTCCACCGTCGTTCCCTTTGGGATAATATCCTCATCCTTAAGAGATCTTGCCATCCACTCAATATCATTAATTTTTACTTGTCCCTCCTGGGCTAAATTGTGGATTTCTTTCGTTACCACAGTTTTTTTGCCCACCAACACACCTACATTTGATGACAAGGTATTTCTATTAGCATATTTTATAGCAATAGGTCTTGTAAATAGTAATAAAAGAATGGATACTGCAAAAAACAAAGTACACTGTAACCAAATCGGTCCTTTACATAAAGCTACAATCAAAGCTACCAAACTTCCACCTGCAAACCATATCGTTGTTAAACCATAAGTCAATAATTCCACAACTACAAGCAAAACAAGTGCACATAGCCAAAGAATCGGCATCATTTCCATTGAAAATTCCATAAGCTCCCCCTTTCTGATTGTTATCCACATCATACTACAAGAATTTAGAAAATACAATCAAAGTTCATTATTTTCAGTTTTTTTTAATACTTTAGGCAATCTAGAACAAAACAAAAAATCAAAGAAGTCGTTGTCTTGCCGCCTCATAAAGTAAAATCCCACATGCCATAGCCGCATTTAAAGACTCTACCTGCCCCTGCATAGGAATCTTTATTAAAGTAGAAATTTTTTTAGAAATCTCCTCAGACAAACCGTTTCCTTCATTTCCAATCACAAAGGCAGCTCCCTTTTTATAATCCTGACAATGATAAGATGTTTCCCCTAAAAGATGGGCACCATAACTTTTAATTCCTATGTTCTCCAAATCGTCTAATACCTCATGCAAATCTTCTGCGTAAAAGAAAGGCAGACGATATATAGAGCCCATAGTCGCCCGAATTGTCTTCGGATTATATATGTCCACGCAATTTTTACTGAGAATAACCCCCAGGGCACCTGCAGCTTCTGCCGTCCTAAAAATGGTTCCCATATTTCCCGGATCCTGGATATCTTCCAAAATCACTAAAAGCGGTTCTTCATTTTCCCCCAAAATTGTATGCAAATCATAACTTTTTTGTTTTACTATGCAAATAACGCCTTGAGGACTTTTGGTATCCGACATGGCTTTTAATACTTTTTCCGATACCAGTTCCACCTTTGGACATCCGGAAAACAAAAACTCCTTTTCTTTAAAAAATTCTTCCCCGGCATAAACCTTTTCTATCAATTCCTTCGGCGTCTCTTTAAACATACGAAGTCCTTCAATCACATAGACGCCTTCTTCTCTTCTCATTTTTGCCTTTGTTTGAAGCCCTATTACATATTTTACCTGTACATTGGATGTACTCGTAATCATAATCTTCCCCTATCCTAGTTGCAAAATTTTATCTAATCGATGGTTCTCACCTATCATAATCAAGATATCTTCCTCTTCAAAATTTTCTCTTGCCGATAAGTTCAATTTTAAAACTTCCT
>DATCYL010000100.1:0-10090 GCA_036570305.1 Lachnospiraceae bacterium | reverse complement strand
ATACGATTGTATAGTCTGATTATCAGGTAAATCTGCGAATTGCTAAAATAGTTCCATGACTGGCACTTCTGTCATGAGTAATACCATATTTGCTTCCTTTTGCCTCTACGATACCACCATTACCATCATAAATAGCCACATGACCTGAATAGCAAATAACATCACCGGCTCTTGCTTCTGATAAACTTGATACCGGAGAACCTAAACTTCTCCAACCTGCTGAGGTTGTATATCCACCACTATATACACCGCATCTGGTTAAAACCTGGTATACAAAGTGAGAACAATCAATACCGTTTGTCAAAGAATTTCCTCCCCAAACATAGGGATTGCCCAAATACTGATCTGCAAAAGCTACAATGCCTGAACCTGTAGAACTTCCTGTAGCATTTTCAGAGCCATTTGATTGTCTCTTGCTCTTTGCAGGAGTAGCAACTACGGGTACTTCTACAGTTTCCTCTGCAACGCGCTCTACTGCCGGAGCAGTTCTATTAGAGGAAGAACGATTATTACGTTCGCTTGACGCTTGACGCTGTGCTGCTTCTTGCTCTTGCTGAGCCTGTGCTGCCGCCTGACGTTGTGCCGCTGCTCTTTCTGCTGCCGCTCTTTCAGCAGCTGCTCGCTCTGCCGCTGCCCTCTCTGCTGCAATTCTCTCTTGCTCCAAACGATTAATTTCTGCAGTCTGCTGTGAAATCAAAGAACGAATCGCTGCCGCTTGACGCTCTACATTAGCAATTTCAGCTTCATAATTACTTGATGTCGCTTTCTTTTGCTCTAATTGTACTTGTAATTGTACCTGTTGATTTTCTAAATCCGCTTTCATGGATTCCAAACTTGACTTTTGCTGTTCAAGATTTGCTTTAAGAGTTTTTACCTCTTCCACTGCTGCCGCGAATTTCTCCAACTGCTCTCTATCATAATCATACATTTTTTGTGTAAACTCTGCTCTGTTAAGAAGCTCTGTAATATCCTCCGCTCCTACAAGCATTTTTACCCAGCCCATATCTCCACCTTCTTCGTAGAGATACTGGATACGCTTTTTCATAGCTTCATATTGCTTTGCTTTTTCTTCTTCAGCAGCCTGAAGATTTTTCTTTGTTTCTTCTATCTGTACTTCTGTATCGGCAATATCTGCCTTATTCTCATCAATTTTAACCATTAAATCTAATAAATCAGCATCTAAAGCGCTAATTTCCGATTTAATTTGATTCTGCTGGGTTGTCAAGCTATCCAGCTGATTATTCGTCGCATTTAATTGATTAGAAGCTTGGTTTCTTTGGTTTCTTAATGCTTCTTCTTGTGTTGTCGCAAATACACTTGATTGTGATGCAAACATTGCAAGACACAAAGTAAAACATGCAAGCTTTTTCTTCATTTTAAATCTCCCTTACTTAATTATAACTCTTATTTTTGTAACAATTTTGAAATAGTTTTATCAATCTTGTTACATACTAGCACTCTTTTAAAAGAAATGCAAGCTTTTTTACGTTTTTTTGTTTTTTTTCTTAAGAAGCTTATCTTTTTTGTATTTATTTTGTAATATTTATGCAATATTTATTTTGTTTTTCCAGCCAACAAATCCTCTACCTGCTCCCTCTCAGGCATAGAACGAATGGCTCCTTTTTTAGTTGCCACCAAATAAGCTGCTGTATTGGAAAATCTTAACATTTCTTTTAAATTCTCTTCTGTTAAAGTATCCAACCCATGTTCCAATACATAATTTAAAACACTTCCTCCAAATGTATCTCCTGCGCCTGTTGTTTCAATAATTCCCTCGCTGGAATAAATAGGAACAAAAACTCTCTTATCTTTATAATAAGCATAACTGCCGCCTGCTCCTGCAGTCACATTTAAAAGTTGAATATTAGGATATTTTTCTCTTAATATAGCCGCCGCCTTATCAAAATCGCTCTCGCCTGTCATCAGCTCAATCTCATTATCGGAAATTTTTAAAATATCACAAACGGATAAGCCGAAATCCATTTGCTCTTTTGCCTCCTTAAGACTATTCCACAGCGGTTCCCTGTAATTTGGGTCAAAAGAAATTGTAAGCCCCTTTTCTTTTGCATAGGCAATCGCTTTTTTTGTCGCTTCTCTTACTCCTTCATGTGTCATAGACAGGGTACCAAAATGAAAAATTTTAGCGGATGCAATTAAATCTTCCCTTACTTCTGATGCAGTAAGCATCATATCCGCTCCCGGTTGTCTATAAAAAGAAAAATCTCTATCTCCATTTTCAAAAGTCTTTACGAACGCCAAAGTCGTATTATAGTTTTCGTCCATAATCAAACCTTCTGTAGAAATTCCAACTTCTTCTATAGTCGCCTTTAATTGTTTTCCAAACATATCCTTTCCTACTTTTCCAATAAAAGCACAGGATTTTCCCATTTTCCCTAAAAGAGCAAGTACATTACAAGGTGCCCCTCCCGGATTTGCCTCAAACATAGGATTTCCCTGACTGCTGCTTCCACTGGTTGTAAAATCTATCAATAACTCACCTAATGCTACTACATCATAAATTTTCTTCATTTTTGACCTGCCCTCCCAAATTTTACAAACGCTTTCCTTGCTTTTGCAATAAAAGAGGATGAAAAATCATCCCCAATTTTACTATAATTAAAGAAAATTATAGCATATTTTTGCTCATATTTCCACACTTAGCCACATTTCTACTTTTAAGAATATTTCAAAGAAGCAAAGCACCTTTTAACCTCTCAGTCTGAAAAGAAACACTTGCCTACAATAAAAGACCCCAAGAGCAATTCTCGGAGTCCTTTATTTTTACACATTCATTTATTTTTTTGTGCTTACCATTTTCACAATTTGTATACATAGAGTTGGAATAAATGCCAACAGGTAAATGCAAAGAATGTCTCCTCCTGCCAAGGCAGTCACCTCAAACACTCTGCTTAAAAATGGCACAAATAATACCAGATTAATCAGCACTAGACCTAAGAAGAAAGCACCAATCGTCCACTTGTTGGTCAACAAGCCAACCTGACTTATAGGCTGTTTGCTACGGCAGTTAAATCCATGGAAAAGACGAGCAATAGTCAATGTCGCAAAAGCCATAGTTGTTCCCATAGCAGGGCTTGTCTTATATCCTTTGTAGAAAGCAATCATAGTTACCAGGGCAATCAAGGCGCCTTGCAGAAGAATTTGAACCATCAAAGAATTATTTAAGATTCTTTCCTTAGGATTTCTCGGTTTTTCTTTTAAAAGGCTCTTATCTGACGGCTCCATACCAATTGCCAAAGCAGGCAAAGAATCAGTCAAAAGATTAATAAATAGTAAATGTACCGCCGCAAAAGGTGCCGGCAAAGCCATTATCGAGCAATACAAAACAGCTAAAATTCCCGCCATATTTCCGGACAAAAGGAACTGAATCGCATTTTTAATGTTTCTATATACATTACGCCCATTTAAAACCGCCTTGATAATCGTAGCAAAATTATCATCCGTCAAAATCATAGATGCTGCATCCTTAGATACTTCCGTTCCCGTAATACCCATAGCTACACCGATATCCGCCTTTTTAAGTGCGGGAGCGTCATTGACACCATCTCCTGTCATGGAAGAAATACAGCCCTTTCTCTGCCATGCATCAACAATGCGAATTTTGTTTTCCGGAGATACACGGGCATAAACAGAAATCTTTTCCAGTTTTTCATCTAATTCTTCATCTGTCAAAGCATCCAACTCCGTACCTGTTAAAGAAATATCTCCCTCTTCAAAGATACCGATTTGACCGGCAATTGCTGTGGCTGTCACCTTGTGATCTCCCGTAATCATAACCGGTTTAATCCCTGCCATCTTCGCATTTTCCACAGCCTCTTTTGACTCTTCTCTAGGTGGGTCAATCATAGAAATAAGTCCCAAGAAAGTAAATCCTTGTTCTTCTTCCACCGTAAGTACATGATTATTGTCCACCTCTTTATAGGCAAAGGCAAGTACACGAAGTCCATTTTCCGAAAAAGCTTGATTTTGTTTCTCAATCGCCTCAATATCTTCTTTGGTAATAGGACGAATTCCCTCGTCAGTGCGAATCGATACGGCTGTCTTTAAGAGTACATCCACAGCTCCCTTCGTCAGCACTGTAGGCACACCGTGAAGCAGGTACTTGGTACTCATTAACTTCCTATCCGAATCAAAAGCAATCTCTTCTATACGCCCCATCATACTTCGGATATCGTCTCCGGTAATCCCCGCCTGATCAAATCCCGCTTTTTTTGCCATTTCCAAAAGACAAAACTCGGTCGGGTCTCCAATACCTTTTCCATCAACAATAGAAGAATCATTATTTAAAACAGCATTGTAGAGTAAATATCTGTGCAACTGGTTGGTCAGTGTAATTTCCTCAGGCTTTAAAAGCTTTCCTCCCAAATAAATTTCTTGTACAGTCATTTTATTCTGGGTAAGTGTACCTGTCTTGTCCGAACAAATAACCGAAACACAGCCTAAACTTTCCACTGCTTTTAATTCTTTAATAATAGCATTTTCACTTGCCATTTTTTGTGTTCCCATCGCCTGAACAATAGTAACAATAGAACCAAGAGCCTCCGGAATTGCTGCTACAGCAAGTGCTACCGCAAACATCATAGAATCAATTAAGGGCATATTTCTATACAAGCTAAGACCAAAAACCAAAATACTGATAAAAATAATCACTGTCGCCAGTTTCTTACTAAAATCATCCAAACTAATCTGCAATGGGGTCTTTTTTTCCTTGGTCGCATTCATTAACTGTGCAATTTTACCGATTTCCGTATCCATCCCTGTCCCTGTGACTAAAACCGTAGCACGGCCATAAGTTACCAGACTTCCTGAATATACCATATTCGTTCTATCTGCCAGGGGAACTTCACCTTCAATCACCAGTTCCGTTTTATCTACATTGGTAGATTCGCCTGTCAATGAACTTTCGTTTACCTGCAAAGAATAGTTGTTGATAATTCTTCCATCTGCTGAAATCAAATCTCCTGCTTCGAGCAAAAGAATATCTCCCGGAACAACTTCTTTCGAATCAACCTCTATCTTTCTTCCATCACGTCTTACCTTAGCGTGAGGAGAAGAAAGCGCCTTTAAGGATGCCAAAGATTTTTCTGCTTTTACATACTGAACAGTTCCTAAAAGAGCATTTAAAATCAAAACCACAAAAATAACAACCGTACTTTCCAGATTTCCCGATATCATAGAAATGATAGCCGCGATAATCAAAATAATAACCATCAGATCTGCAAATTGTTCTAAAAAAATCTGGAAAACGCCTTTTCGCTTTCCTTCTTTGAGGGCATTTTCTCCCACTTCTTCCAAAAGCTCTTTTGCTCTTTGACTACTTAGTCCCTCTTCTGTCACTTTCTTTTCTTGCAAGAGCTCATCTTGACTCATTTGATAAATTTCTTTCATGATTTCCTCCTAGCTTCTATGATGATACTTTTACATATTTTCGTCACACATAGTCCCTTACCTATCCTCCGGTAATAAAAAAAGACTCTCATGGACAGAAAAATCTCTTCTGTACATGAAAAGTCTTGTTTAATATCTTATACTATCCTATCTGTAATATTTCTATTACAGGCAAGATGCCTTGTCGCAAATACGACCTGTTCGTTATTACATATATCCCGGGTGATAGCACCGTACTGACGAAATATATGACATGGAAATTATCCCATGCAACTACTCCCTTTTCATCGGTAGTATTATATCAATAAGGTTTTTAAAAGTAAAGGATTTTTTCTTATTGAGTAACCGTATCTACTCCAACTTCCGGCATTTCCTCCACACTGATTGCCTCTATATAATAAAAGGGCTGGTCTTTTCTCTTTCCGCTGCCCTTAATGAGGCCTTCTCGCAAAATCCCTTTTACTTTAATCCATGTTTGAATGGAAATATAGGAAGACATATCCTGATCTGTCTGGAATTCAAAATTTACATATCCGCCGGTACAATAAGGACAGCTTGGACCATTTCGTCCCACAAAATGGTAGCCGCCAAAATCCATATAGTAACCTTCAATCTCTACACTTTTCCCTGCATAATCTGCAAAGTTTGTATACCAGTCATTAATCTGCGTCACATACAAATTATCGCCCACCACAATATCAATATTGTTAGAATCAAAATTAGGACGATCGGCTGCAATATCATAAGGATACTCATCATTCATAGCTTGCACTGAACCACTTGGAGTTTGAGTTGTAGTTCCCGGAGTGTTGCTACCGTCAACAACTTCCCCACTTTCCTTTGCATCTTCTTTTAAGCCAAGATTTTTAGAATCATCCTCACTCTTTTTATCCTCGGTCAGCGACGATGTATCCTCCTGATGGGTCGTCAAATCTTTTTTACTGTTTGCTTTTGTACAACCCACGGATACTGCCATTACCATCAGTAAACTTGCATATACCAGATATTTTTTCATATTAATTTCCCTCTTTTATTCTACCTGCCACCATAAAAATCAAAAACAGAACAATGTCTACCACTACAATACACGCTCCGGTCGGTACTGAATACAGATAAGAAATTGTCAAACCTGTCAAAAAACCAATCAAAGAAATCACTGCTGATAAAAGAATCGTTGTTTTAAATTGCTTACATATACGCATAGCCGTAATACTTGGAAATACAATCAAACTGGAAATCAACAAAGTTCCCATCATCCTCATTCCCAAAACTACTGTAATTGCGGTGAGAAAAGCAATCACCATATTATAAAGTCTGGTTCTTGTTCCTGTTGCTGTGGCAAAATTCTCGTCAAATGTTACTGCAAAAATACGATTATAAAATAACACATAGAGGACTAAAACTGCAACACTTAGTATGATAGAAAGCAAGACATCACTCTTACTCATTGCCAGAATACTTCCAAACATATAATTACATACATCAGTATTCATTCCCGTTGTCAATGAAATCGTCATGACGCCTACCGCCAGAGCCCCACTGCATAAAAGTGCCGTCGCCGCATCTCCTTTAATCTTGGAATTTTCTTTAATCTGAAGTAAGAAAAATGCCGCTAAAACACAGATTGGAATCGATACTACCAAAGGAGCTGCATTAACTGCATAGGCGACTGCCAAAGAAGCAAAGCCCACATGGGATAGCCCATCACCAATCATGGAGTAACGCTTTAAGACCAGGCTGGTTCCCAATAAGGAAGCACACAAAGAAACCAAGCACCCTACAACTAAGGCTCTTACCAAAAATGGATAGGAGAGCATTTTCATTAAAGTTTCTACCATGTTCGCTCACCTCCCAAAAAACTTTTTCCGATTTCACACTCTCTATACTCTGCTGTTGTTCCAAAAAATAATTGTTTTTGTCCCAAGTGCAAAATCTTATTCGCCTGCAATACAGCACCGCCTACATCATGCGAAACCATAATTACCGTAATATGGTTTTCCTGATTTAAACGCTTCACCACACGATATAGCTCTGCAGACATAACAGGGTCAAGCCCTGTTACCGGTTCATCCAGCAAAATCAACTTTTTAGTTGCACATAAAGCTCTCGCCAATAAAACCCTCTGCTGCTGACCACCCGACAAATTTCTATAGCACTGCTTCTTTAAGTCTGTAATACCCAGCATTTCCAACTTTTCCTGTGCCGCTTTTTTATCTTCTTTTGAAAAAAAAGGACGCATGCCACAACTGTTTAATCTTCCTGATAATACCACTTCCCATACACTCGCCGGAAAATCCTTTTGCACAACCGTCTGCTGAGGTAAATATCCTATCTCATTGGCAAGCAAGCCATCTCCCGTGGTAATTTCCCCGGAAGATGGCTTTTTTAAGCGCAAGAGCCCCTTCATCAGGGTACTCTTGCCGGCTCCGTTTTCTCCTACAATACATAGATAATCTCCTGTTTCCACAGAAAAATTAACTTCTCCTAAGACTTGTAAACCTTCATAAGAAAAGGCTACATCCTTGCAAGTGAGAAGACTCATATTAATTCAAGGCCTCCTTTAATACCTCCACATTGTGATTCATCAAATCAATGTAGGTTACACCCGCTTTAAAATCGCTATCACTAATATTGTGTACAGCATTTAACAATTCACTCTTTGCCCCTGTTGCCTCAGCAATTGAATTTGCCATCTGCTCGTTTGACAATTCGATGTGAAATACTACGGGAATTTTGTCACTTTTTACTTTGTCAATTAAAAATGCTACAGTTGATGCATCTGCATCTGTATCCGTTGAGCAACCCGGAAACGCAGCATAATAGGTCAAACCGTATTCTTTACAAAAATATGCGAATGGGAATCTATCCCCCACAATAATCTCCTTACGTGCCGCGCCGGCAATAAGGTCTCTAAAGCTCTTATCCAAAGCTTTTAATTCTTCTACATATTTTTTTGTGTTTTCTTCATAAACCGACTTATTCTCAGAATCTAATCTTACAATCTCTGAGCTCAAGTCTTCTACTATTTTAATCGCATTTACCGGAGATGTCCATACATGTTCATCCATTTCTGCAGAACCTTCGCCGTGATCATGGTCATGCTCTTCTTTTTCGTGATCTGCATCCTCATGGTCATGGTCATCTTCCTTTTCATGATCTGCATCCTCATGGTCGTCTTCTTTTTCATGGTCTGCATCCTCATGGTCATGCTCTTCTTTCTTTTCATGATCTGCATCTTCATGGTCGTGGTCATGGTCATCTTCCTGCATACCTTCTACAATAGTCTCTTCCATAAGTTCTACACTATCCATAAGCTTAAAGACCTGCATATGAGAGGTGTCCATAGATTCCAAAACTTCTTCTACCCATTCATCAGAATCACCACCTACATACATAAAGATGTCACTTTCCTGGATAGTCATAATATCCTGTGGAGTAGGTTCATAACTATGACTTTCTGCTCCCGGTTTTAAAAGCAAGGTCAAATCTGCCTTATCCCCCGCTATCTGTCTTGCAAAATCATACTCCGCAAAGTTCGTACAAACAATACTTAACTTTCCGTCATCTTCCTTTTGTGGTTTTTTCTCCTCTTTATCTACAGCCTTTGTGGAATTATTTGCAGCCTTTCCACAACCTGCTATACTCATTGCCATAGCTAATGATAATGCAAAACCTGCCATCACTTTTTTTGATTTCATCTTATTTTTTCCTCCTAAACTATTATTTTTAGGAAGTCTTATGCTCCTGACACTGGCGGCAAGTTCCATAAATCATAGTTTTACCGCGATTTACCGCAAAACCGTCTCGAATACGAATTTCACCTACCATGTGATCTGCTTCCAATGCATCCATATGACTTATACTTCCACATTGGCTACAAACCATGTGTATAGAATTTTCACATCCTTCTACATGCACTACCTGGTAACACATTTCGTTTGACTTCTCATGTGCCATTCGATTGATAAGTCCTTTTTCCTCCAAATAGGATAAGTTCCTATAAATTGCACTTAGGCTGATATTTGCATCCGGTATCGCTTCCATAATTTGTTTTGCCGTAAATTGTCTATCAGGATTATTGCATAAAAAATCCCAAAGTTTTTTTCGTCGCACTGTCATGTAATCTGCCATATTAGCTTCCCCCATCACATACAATTTGCGAATCATTCGCATATTATTGTACTTCTTATTTTTTCCCATGTCAAGGACACACAAATTTCTTCATTTTCAAAATTACTATAACACGTTTTTTCTATTTATAAAAGATAAGCTAAAAACTTCTATTTTTCTAATAATAAAAACAGAACTACACCTTGCCGCTCCTTTTATCATCCTTTATAAAATCATCCGCTACACATGCGTCTGCAGATAAAAATAATACATCAAGCCCTATACTCATAAGTATACTGACCCTACTTCCGGCCACTATAAAACGAAACATTTACAGACCTTTGCCAATCGTAAAAAGACCACCGTACAAATACATTATTTATACAGTGGTCCTCTATGACTCTTCGTTATTCAATTTTTCATTACCTTTCTTTATATCAAATTTTACTTATCCTACTCGTAAGCCTTACACTTACTTAGAAAGTTCATATCTTTATCTATATAAATTCCTATAATTCAAAGACTACAATCGCTACACTGTAAAACTATAAAGTATTATATCTTTTATTTGCAG
>DATCYL010000099.1:0-4848 GCA_036570305.1 Lachnospiraceae bacterium | reverse complement strand
CTCCTTTATGGGATGACAAAAAGCTGCCGAACCGGCTACTAATACATCTGCACCGGCTTCTATCACAGTCTCTATTGTAGATAGATTAATCCCTCCATCCACTTCAATCAAAAAACCAAGGCCTTTCTCTTCTCTGATTTTCTTTAGCTGACGAACTTTATCACCACAATAAGGGATATACTTTTGTCCTCCATATCCGGGATTTACAGTCATAACTAAGACTAAATCCACCTTATCAAGCACATGTTCCAAAACAGAGATCGGTGTTGCCGGATTTAAGGCAATTCCCGCCTTACACCCAAGTTCTTTAATAGCATCCACCGTCCTATCTAAATGGGTACAAGCCTCCTGATGTATGGTAATCAAATCTGCACCGTTTTTTGCTGCCGATGTAATAAACTTTTCCGGTTCTTTCACCATTAAATGAACATCCAAAAATAAGTCGGTAATAGATCTTACCGACGCTAATACCGGAAATCCAAAAGATAAATTAGGCACAAAATGTCCGTCCATCATATCAAAATGAAGCCATTTTGCACCTGCTGACTTTACACTTTTTATATTTTCTGCCAAATTCCCAAAATCTGCTGATAAAATTGACGGCGCAAGCTCTAACATACTAGTATCTCCTTTTCTCTTTTAATTCCTCATAAAACAAACAATAATTTTGATATCTTTCTTTAGCAATCTCTCCTGAATTTACCGCTTCTTTGACAGCACAAGAGGGTTCTTTATCATGCATACATCCTAAAAACCTACATTTCCCCAAATAAGATGCAAAATCCGGAAAATACTTTTGCAAATCTTCTTTTTCTACCTCCTCAACCCTAAAGGAACTAAAACCCGGAGTATCCATAATATAAGTATTTTCCATATCCAAAGGGATAATCTCTGAATGTCTGGTAGTATGCCTACCTCTTCCTAACTTTTTACTGATCCCTCCCGTTTCCATTTCCACATTCTTTTGCAAAAAATTGGTGATGGAGGATTTGCCCACACCGGAAGGACCTGCAACTGCCGTTGTCTTCCCTTTCAGTAAAGAGGATATCATTTTTTTGTCGGCTTCTTCTTTAGTAGTGGTAAAAATCACTTTGTAACCGCACTTTTCATAAATCTCTCTATAACGTTGTATATCTTCTTCTAGGGCAATATCTCTTTTATTGAAACAGATAATGACCGGGATTTTATTTACTTCCATAGATAATAAAAATCGATCCAACAAAGCCAACTGAGGTTTTGGATTTTCCAAAGCAAAAATAACCAGTGCCTGATCAATATTAGCCACTGCCGGACGTATTAATTCTGATTTTCTTGGATATATCCCGATTATACTTCCCTCAGATTTTTCTTCGGACAAAATATCAATTTCTACTAAATCTCCTACCAAAGGTTTCTTTTTATCTTTTCTAAAAATCCCTTTTGCCCGGCACTCATAAATTTTTCCTTTTAAAGTTTCTTTTCCTTTATATTCACAAATACCGGATTCTACTACATAAACATAGTAGAATCCGGCAATGCCTTTCATAATCTTTCCCTGCATATTAATTTCCTTGTGAAAAACTAAGCGGTCCGTAAGTAGTACGCTCTACATAGGCACCATCTGCCATTTCATATAAGGTTACTGTTCCAGAATCAACGCCTGTAGCTCCTGTTACTTCCAATGTGTAAGGGAAGGAAATTGTATCTCCCTCCAACAAAGTCGTGGTGGTGGTCTCTCCGTTTACTACCTGCTTAAGCTCCAGCTTAACGACATTTCCGTTATAACTTCTTGGCTCTTCTAATCTGGATGTACTTTTCCAACTGCCACTATTTGACTGCACTGCTCCACTATTTTCTGTACTTGCAGCCGGGCTTGTTCCACCTGCATCATCTGTAATAGTCGGTGTACCGTTAATAGTTAAAGTAATCACAGTCCCGGAAGTTACGGTACTGTCAGCCTCTATACTCTGTTTTACAACATCTCCCTTATTTAAGCTTGCGCTCTCACCGGAAATTGCTTTTACAACCAATCCCAGATTATTTAAAATTCTCTTGGCATCCGTTTCTAATAAGCCTCGAACATTAGGAACTTTAACTTCCTGCCCACTTGCCGTACTTGGGCTTACAGCTGTGCCACTGCTTACTGTCAGTGTTACTGTATCACCTGCATCTAACTTGGTACCCTCTCCCGGACTTACCGAAATAACATTACCTGACGCTACAGTTTCACTGTTTTCTGTATTTACTACTGCAAGAAGTCCCAGTTTTTCAAGCTCCGCTTTTGCATCTGCCTCCGATTTTCCTACAAGAGCAGGAACTGTAAGAACGGTCTCTGTCGGTCCGCTACTTAGGGTTATGTCAATTGTAGTATTTGCAGCTACTTTATCACCTGCTGCAATGCTCTGTTTGACAATCTGGCCTTTTGCATACTGATCAGAACTTTCTTCTCCCACATAGTTTACACCCAAACCTAAATCATTGGCTGCCTTTGTTGCCTCATCCCTGGTCATTCCCAAAAGATTTGGAACTTCTATTTTATTTTCATCTACAGTCACTTCTTTTGCATTATCTGCCTTTTTTGAATCTCCAAACTTAAAAATACCGGCTGCCTGACCAATAAAATAAATCAAAATACAAATAATAATCGCTCCGATAACAAAACCGCCAATGGTCAACGCCTTTTCCAGCTTTTGACTGATACCTGTATCTGTATCATCATCATCCATAAAATCTTCATCCTCATCGTCAAGAAGACCCCTCTCTTCTCTTTGATTTCGGGTATATTTTTCTTCATCTATAGTCGCATAAGCAGGTGGCATCGCTCCTCCACGCTTAGCTGCGGATGCTTTTTGGATTTCATCCAACTCATCTTTTGTAATAGTAACTGTCTGTGCATGGTTATTAAGCGGAAGAAGCCTTACAAAATTTCCGTCCGGCTCAATCAAAGAGCGTTTCAAATCGGCAATAACCTCCGTCATATTATGATATCTTCGATCCACACCCTTTTGTGTACATTTATAGATAATCTGCTCTAAACTTCTTGGAAGTGTAGGTGCATAGGTTGACGGCGGCTCCATCTCATCTTGCAAATGCTTAATAGCAATGGCAACTGTCGTATCCCCATCAAAAGGAATTTTTCCGGTAACCATCTCATACATAGTAATACCCAAAGAATAGATATCACTTTTAGCATCCGAATATCCACCTCGCACCTGTTCCGGAGAACTGTAATGTACAGATCCCATCACATTACTGCTAATTGTATTGGAAGATGCCGCTCTTGCAATACCAAAATCCGTCACCTTTACCTTGCCATCCGTAGATATAATAATATTTTGCGGCTTTACATCTCTATGTACGATACCGTTTGCATGCGCCGCTTCCAAGCCCATAGATACCTGAATAGCAATGCTGGTCGCCTCACGCACACTCATTTTCCCTTTTTTATTAATATATTCCTTTAAAGTGATGCCCTCTACCAGCTCCATCACAATAAAGTGAACCCCTTTATCATCACCTACATCATAAACATTTACAATATTAGGGTGGGCAAGTCCTGCCGCAGATTGTGCTTCTGTACGAAATTTACGAATAAAATTAGTATCTTCTCTAAATTCTTTCTTTAATACCTTTACCGCTGCAAAACGGTTTAATTTATGGTCTTTTGCCTTATATACATCTGCCATACCGCCACTGCCGATACGACCGACAATCTCATATCTCTCTACAATTATTGTTCCCGCTTTTAACATTCTTCCACCTCGTTTGCCAATGGTTTTACCATTATGACAGCTATATTATCTTTTCCGCCATTTTCATTTGCCATTCGAATAAGATTTTTTGTTTTTTCTTCCAAGGAGCCATCCCTTTTTATCTCTTCTTCTATCACTGACCTTTCTACCATATTAGTAAGGCCGTCTGAGCACATAAGTAATAAGGAATCTTCTTTTAACTTGTAATCAAAAAAATCTATTTTAATATCGTTATCAGCCCCAAGTGCTCTGGTAATAATATTTTTATCCGGATGTAATCTGGCCTCATCCTCTGTAAGTTCCCCCATACGAACCATTTCCTCTACAAGAGAATGATCTACCGTAATTTGTTCCAATCTATCATCCCAGACATAAAGACGACTGTCACCAACATTTGCAACATAGGCATAGTGCCCTATCACTGTACAAACTACCATGGTCGTTCCCATACCGGTAAGCTCCGGTTCTTCTGCGGATTTTGCCAACAGTTGTCTATTCGCCTCCTCAATAGCTGTCCGTATTAATTTGATGGGATTAAACTCTGTGTCAGACTCGATGACTTTTACCAAAGTATCCACTGCAAAAGAAGACGCAAAATCGCCTGCGTTATGACCTCCCATCCCATCTGCAACAACAAATAGGTTTGGTAGATTTCCCACAGGCTTTTCTGATACAAAAACATAATCCTGATTTACTTGTCTTTTCTGTCCCACGTCTGTTTCAGAATATGATTTCATCCTAAAATCTCTCTTTCTGCCCCAAAAATCAAATAATACCCCCTAAATATTTTTACATTTATCATTATTGATCCAGGTATTTTTTCCTTAATTGTCCACAGGCACCATCTATATCTCTGCCCATTTCTCTTCTAATAGTAACATTTATTCCATATTTTTCAAGTTTATTTTTGAAATTCTCAACAACTTTTTTGTCTGACTGCACATAGTCTCTCTCTTTAATCGGGTTGACCGGAATCAGATTTAAATGAAAGGGAAAGCCTTTTAAAATATCATGAAGCTCCCCTGCATCTTGCATATGGTCGTTATGACCTCCTACCAAACTATATTCAAAAGTAATTCTTCTTCCCGTTTGTTTAAAATAATAAGCGCAGGCTTCT
>DATCYL010000098.1:0-1525 GCA_036570305.1 Lachnospiraceae bacterium | reverse complement strand
TATTGATAATGGACAAGATGATGTGGCGGTAAGAAGAATCATTAATGTTCCAAGGAGAGGAATAGGAGCTACCACTATTGGTCGGGTGGCAGATTATGCAGTCGATAGGGAGCTGAGTTTTTACGAATCCTGTCGTTTGGCAAAGGAAGTTCCGGGAATGGGAAAGGCAGCCTTAAAGGTCTTACCTTTTGTGGATTTTATTGAAAAATTTAGAGAGAAAAAGGAAAGTTTGCCTGTCAGTGACTTGATTATAGAAATAATGAAAGAAACAGGTTACCAGGAGGAGCTTGAGCGGGAAGATACTGAGGAGGCGAGAGAGCGTCTTGAAAATATAGACGAACTTTTAAACAAAGCAGTTGTTTACCAGCAAACGGCAGAAGCGCCTTCTCTTAGCGGATTTTTGGAAGAGGTAGCATTAATTGCGGATATAGATAGTTTGGAAGAGAGTGATAATAAAGTGCTCTTAATGACCTTGCATAGTGCCAAGGGATTAGAATTTCCTTATGTCTATCTGGCAGGTATGGAAGATGGAATGTTTCCGAGTCACCAAACGCTGTTTTCTGATGATAAGTCAGATTTAGAAGAGGAGAGAAGACTTTGCTATGTGGGCATTACAAGAGCTCAAAAGGAATTGACACTAACGAGTGCACAGCAAAGGATGGTACATGGGGAGACACAGTATAGTAAAGTATCTATGTTTGTCAGAGAAATTCCAAGAGAACTTGTAGATTTAGGTAGGGAAATTCCGGAAAAGAAAACAGAGAAGATTCCTATGACCGGTGACTTTATGCGCATGAAGGAAAGCTTTCGTGCTAAAGTATTTGAACCGGAAAAATATAAGGTGGTTAAAGCGGAGTCTTTGGATTACCAAGTAGGTGATCGCATTCGCCACGTTAAATTCGGAGAGGGAAGTGTGGAGAATATTGTAGATGGGGGTAAAGATTTTGAGGTAACCGTAAATTTTGACCGTGTGGGGGTTAAAAAAATGTTTGCCGCCTTTGCAAAATTGAAGAAAATATAGAAATAAAATCTAGTAAAATAGAAAACAAGGTGTTATAATAAAGCAAATCTAGCAGAGAGGAAGGTGTCAGCATGAATAATAAATTGGATGAGCTTTTAGCAGCTTTACAAAGAAAAGATGAATCCAAAAAGGATAGTCATATAGTGCTTTGGGTACTGGCTATTATCGGTGCCGTAGCAGCGGTGGCAGGAATTGCATATGGTGTGTATCGCTTCTTCACGCCGGATTATTTGGAAGATTTCGAAGATGATTTTGATGATGACTTCGATGATTATTTTGAAGACGAAGACGAAGAAGAGTAAAAAGTAAAAGCCCCGGCCTTTTGTGCCGAGGCTTTTCTAATGTGAAATAAAATAGATATTGTAGGAAAAAGCAACTTGCAGATGTCTTGGGGATGAAATTTTAAAAAAATCAAAAAACAGAAGGAATTGTAAAAGATGAAAAAGGGAGAAATATACGAAGGTTACATTGATAAAATAGATTTTCCTAACAAGGGAAGAGTCC
>DATCYL010000097.1:0-6782 GCA_036570305.1 Lachnospiraceae bacterium | reverse complement strand
TCCATGAATTAAAGCCTGTGCATTTGTCATAAAATTATACTTTAATTTTGCTACCAATAAGTGTAGGTCAGTATCTTCATAAAGTTCCTTTTCTACAAAATCTTTATTTGGCGGATAGACATTATTTCTGTGGTTTAGGTCATTATAGGGTTCCATAAAGACCAGTTTTTCTGTAATGTCACAAAGATCAGGTGAAATAAACTTTCCTACCAATTCTTTTTTCTCTTTATGATCTAAAACCAAATCACTGCTAAGTATCAGTGTCTTTACCATAAATTCCGCTATATCTTCGGCAAAATGCGGGAATATCTCATGTTTCATCATAGCTCCTCGCATTACTTCAAATTCCGAACAATCCTCCATACCGCAGGCACACATCACTGTATCAAAAAAGTAAATTTTAGGCACCATACCCGGAGCGAAACTATCTTCCAACATAATAATCTCTGACTCTAAACGGTTTCTGTCCTTAGACGGTTTCATATCTTTGGAAATTCTAGTTTCTGTCCCCGCCTGTTTCACAAAAATTTTATGCCCCTTGGCGTCCTTTACCCTGTATACATAATTTAGATTTCCATGCTCCTTAGGAATTTCTACTTCTATACTATCTCTATCCCACTCAATTTTATCTTTTGTTTTTTCTAAAATATACTCGCAGATATCGCCTGCCTCCATCTGAAAATACGTATCAAATCTGGACATGATTTTTCCTCCCATTCTTTATAAATTCTAAGCTTCTTTTTTGTAGGCATAGGCTGCAATCAAAGCCAGGGCAAGTACAGCCCCCTTAACTGCCGGCAAAACATAAAACGGAACCGCACAAATGGTAAGTCCGTTTTCCAATGTAGAAACCAGCATAGAACCAATCATCGTTCCCAAAGCATTGGGCTTTTCCGCACCTCCCACTGTTCTTCCTACAAAGACTGCCGCAAGAGAAGGCATCAAGTAATTATCACAGCACATAACCTGCGCTGAACTTCCTCTGGAAGCCACCAAAATTCCACCAATCGCAATAAAAACCGCCGTAATCATTCCCGCTATATAACGATATTTTTTCACATTGATTCCCGATAATTTTGCCGCCTCTTTATTTCCTCCCATGGCATAAAGATAACGTCCATGTTTTGTATAATTTAAGAAAATATAAGCAACCAGTACACATGCCAGCATAATAATGATAATCCACGGTGCTCTTCCTATCGCTGAAAAAGAATCCGAAAGTGCCGTTCTTGCCGGAGCAGTATTCCAAGGGGTATTCATTCCTGTAGATACGGCACCGCCCCCGATATACCACTGTCCCAATCCCTGATGTACAAACATAAGGGCACAGGTAGCCAACATATCCGGAATCTTGCAAACCAAAATCAAAAACATAGTCAGCTGATACATAACCAGCGTAGTAATAATACAAATAATCACAGACATAAATAACGACTGTCCAAACCACAGATAAGAAGATACAAAAGCATAGGCCGAACAAGATGCCAGAGTTCCCGCTGACATATCGAAACCATCCGGAGCCATGGTAATAGTTGCCGCAATACCAAAGACTGTGTTAATCGCCATAGCTCTTAAAATATTTACCATGTTACTCTGTGAAAAAAATGCACTCCCCTTTGCTGAAGTAAATGCAATAAAACAAACCATCAAGGCCAATACCGCCGCCCAGTTTACCAAAAATCTAACCACATTCTTTTTATGTTTCATGGATTTCTTCCTCCGACTTTACATTTCTTTTTTACTACCGCCAACAGAGTAATACATAATTTCGTCTTCACTCGTCTTTGTTGTCTTAAGCTCTGCCATAACACTTCCGTTATACATAACGTACATTCTATCTGTCAGGGACAAAAGTTCCGAGTTTTCACACGATGCATAAATAACTCCATTCCCATTTTTAGCAATTTCCTGTATTAAATTGAAAATATCCTGTTTGGCTCCCACGTCGACTCCCTTGGTAGGCTCATCAAAGATATAAAGGTCACAATCTGCTGCCAACCATTTTCCAACCACTACCTTTTGCTGATTTCCACCTGACAGATTTCTTACCAACTGTTTTTCATTGGGGGTTGCAATTCTTAAGTCTTCTATATATTTTTTAGCATTCCCTACTATCTTCTTCCTATTTAAAAAGGAAAATGTACAAAATTTGGAAAGGCATGCCGCCGATAAATTAAAACTTACATCTTCATGCACTAAAACGCCCTCTTTTCTTCTCTCCTCCGGAACAAAGGCGATTCTTTGTCTTACCGCATCTGACGAATTTTTGATTTTTACTTCCTTTTGGTTTAAAAAAAGACTTCCACCCTCTTTTTTATAAGCACCGAAAATAGTCTTGCAAAGTTCCGACTTTCCCGCGCCTACCAGTCCCGCAATTCCTACAATTTCTCCCTTTTTTACATGGATAGAAATATCCTTAATAAAACCGTTGGCACCGGATAGATGTTTCGTTTCAAAAAGAGTATCTCCTATTTCAAAATCAGCCTTTCGATAATTTTCCTCAAAAGTTCTTCCCAACATTTTTTCTACAATTTCTTTGGTAGTTGTTTCTTTTGAAATCTCTTTACTGTCGATTAGCTTTCCATTTCTCATCACACTATAGCTGTCACAAATTTCCAAAATCTCATTCAGTCTGTGGGAAATAAATAAAATAGCAATATTTTCTGTATTGTGCAAATGTCTGACTACATGAAATAACTCTTGGGTTTCCTGACTGCTTAAGGGAGCTGTCGGCTCATCCAATATCAAAAAACTACACTGAGAGCGAATCGCCTTGGCAATTAAGACCATTTGCTTTTGTGCCAGTGTTAAATTTTGCACCAAGGTCTTTTCATCAATCTGACTTTTAGAAATATTTAGCTTATCCAAAGCCTTTCTTCCTTCTTTTGCAATTTTGTTCCAGTTCATGAAATAGCCGGTTTTTCCCATAACCATATCGTTTTGCATAATATTTTCTGCTACGGAAAGTGCCGGGTACAATGCCGTATCCACCTCTTGGTAAACAATCTGGATTCCCAGTTTTTTTGCATCTACCGGATTTTTAATCTCTACCTCTTTTTCACCTATCACTACTTTTCCTGTATAGGTAGGATTGGCACCGGCAAACACCTTCATCAATGTCGATTTTCCTGCACCGTTAGCTCCGACAATCGCTCTTATCTCTCCTGTCTCCACCTTAAAATTAATCCCATCCAAAGCCTTTACACCGGGAAATTCTATGGAGACATCTTTTGTTTCCAACTTTATTTTGTCCATAAGCTTCTCCACTTCTTCTTTTATTCCATCTAAAAGAAATACAAAAGGGAGCCTATTGAAAGTCCTCTTCCTTTGGCTCCCCAGTATTTGTTGCTGTATCTTGTTAGCTATTTACAGCCTTTATTTTATTTATGAAGCAAATCTCTCGGCATCCATGTAGTCTCTGATAAATATTCGAGATTTCCATAGGTTTCGCCTGCTACTTCTCCTAAGTTTTCTACTGTTGAGCTTGATTTTAAGTCTGCCGCTTTAATTGCCGTACCCGGAACTTCTACTACATCCACACCGCTTTTTTTGCTTGCAGGATCGTAAATTTTATCATATTCATCTGCCATCTCAAGCATGAGGATACGCATTCCGATTTCTCCGTTTAAAGTCCAATCTGTAGTTCCTGCTGCAGTCCAGATTTCCGGTTTTGTCAACATATTAGTCACATCTACAGGATCAATATCCACAGATGCCATCGGAAGAGCTTCTCCACTATTTCCATTAAACTTATCGTTTTCCATTAGTGCATTATAAACACCCTGTCCGTACATATCATAATAAGCAATAACACCATCTACATCATCTCTGTTTACACTCTGCAAGTAAGCTGCCGCTACTGTATTTGCCGAATCTACAGAATCCTGAAGAGGTTGAATCTCACCAACAGTTTTAATTTTTCCTGCTTTTTCGTACTCCTGCCATCCCACTTCACGACGGTCAAAGGGACTATTGTAGTTTGGTCCTCTCCAAACTTTAATTAAACGAACACCCTCACCATATTTTTCAATCATCTCATCAAGAAGAACAGTCACTAAAGACTTATCCTGCTGGAACATCTGGGTAACACCCGGAAGTTTTTGATATTCTCCATTGGTGTAAAACTGTGTATCAAATGTAACGATTTTTAAGTCCGGATACTGCTCTGTAATTTCTTTTAAAAATACATAAGAGCCGTCCTGGTTTCCATGACTGACTAAAAGTCCGTCATATCCGGCAGATGCGCAAGTTCTAATCGTATCCTGCCACTTATTAAAATCTCCGTCACAGAAGAAAAAGTCAAAGGAAACACCCAGTTCATCACACAATTTCTGGCAGGAATCTTTCCACATCTGGAAAATGGTTGCTGATGGCATAATCATAATATAAGCAACTTTTTTCCCTGCTACAGGAGTATCCGCCTTAGCCGTATCTTTTGTATCTTCTTTACCATCACTACTTTCTGTTTTAGTGGTAGCTTTTTCATCTGTAGCTTTGCTTCCTCCACATCCGACCAAGGCTGCTGCTAACATACTTGACGCTAAAACAACACTCAATACTTTTTTCCACTTTTTCATTTCTTTTCCTCCTTTTGTTTACTAAATTTTTTCGGTCATTTTCTTTAATTGTTTAGCTAAATAATAGTTCCATTCTACTTGTATGTCAATTATTTTTTCGCACTTTTACCTATTTCACATTTTTATTTCCCTATTTTTGGTTATTTTTCATAAATTTTCTGTTAATTTTTTCATTGCGCAAAACATGAAATCTAATTCATTTTTATATATTTTTAGTTATTTTTATAACAATGATTATTTCACCGAACATATCACAAAAAAGACCTGCAAGGCACACTCATACCTTACAGGTCTTTTTTCATTCATCTAAATATTTCAACCTTTTCACTTTTTCAATCCAACTTTATAGCTTTTTTACGCTGCCTCTCACTACCAATTTCCCTATAATAGACATCTTCGCAGAATTAATGCCTTTATTTTCTAAAAGATTTAAAAGTTGATCCGCCGCCTGTTTTCCTATAACTTTTCTTTGTACATGCACTGTAGTCAATGTCGGAGAACTGATAGACGAATAGGGGATATCATCAAAACCGATAACCGAAACATCTTCCGGTATCTTATATCCCTTTTCTTTCAAAGCCTTCATGACACCTAAAGCCAAAGTGTCATTTTCCACAAAAAAGGCTGAGGGCATTTTCTTTTCTTCGCTTAGACATTCCAAAAAATCATCATGCGCTCCTACCATAGTTGGAGTTACCCGATAATCATTTTCCTCGTCCAGACTAAGCCCCAACTCGACAATCGCACTCATAAATCCCTTACGACGTTCCTTAAAATTTTCTGTCTCAAACTTACTTCCGATGTAACCTAACTTTCTATGTCCGCAATCCGATAAATGGTGCAAGGCCAGATAGACATTTTCACAATTATTAATCGCTACACTGCTATATCTATAATGAGGAACTACATTATCCACCACTACAAAGGGTATAGAGATTTCCTTTAAAAGTCTATACTCCTCTTCTCCCATCTCCGTACCGACTACGATTGCTGCACAAAATTTTTCGTAATCAATACTTCTAAGGTCATCTGCCAATCTATTTTTGACCGTCAGTAAAGTTACCGCAATGTTATTTTGCCTAAGACGCCCTTCTGCGGCATCGATAATCATCGAAATAAAACCCTGGTTTTCTTCCACAAAATAACCGGTTTTTGTAAATTTAATTAAAAGCACATTTTTGATAGCCGTATGTTTACGCACCGGCGGAAGATAATTGTATTCTTCCATGGCCTTTAATATCTTCTCCCTTGTTTTCTCACTTACTCCCTTTTTCCCATTAATTACAATAGAAATCGCAGCCGGAGATACATTGATAAGCTTTGCAAGTTCTCGTATTGTCATTTTATTCCCTCACCCTTTTATAAACATCACTAAACATTTATCTTTTTTACTAATCTCGCTTCAAGAATAACGTTTCTCACATTTTTTGTCAAGCATATAAAAAGACCTTCCAAAAAGAAGGTCTTCTCATTATCTTTCTATCATCTGTGCAATTACAATTGTTCTGGCATCAGTAAAATCCGAAGAGCAAGTTGTAAGAGCTAAAAGCTTTGCATTCTCTCCCAAAAGAGCCAGCTGAGGCTGACTATGTAGGGCATTTGCCTCTATGTGTGCCTTAATAGCTGAAACATTTTGGTTTTGACTCACCTCAAAAATATAATTATCCGAAGCAGGCACCAAAAGTGTTGCCAGCACCTCTAAATCATAAATCTTTGTCCTTGTCATCAAAAGTCCCTTGGTATACTTTTGACAAAATTCCCGATTCTTATACAAATCCAAATCCCCAAACATATTGCTATTTGCCATATGATGACCATAGATCAAGTTATAAGCATCAGAAAAATCTTCTTTATTGGCAGAATCCATAAAAATACTTCCCGCCAGGGCAAAATTCCCATAAACATCTTTATTGATATAAGTTAGATTGCTCTCTCCCTGCAAAATCGGATAGTCTATTTTGGTTCCTTCCATACTAAGCCAGCCTTTCACATCCGAATTGACCTGCAAAAGCTCCTCAAAGGACGCTTTTCCATCTTCGATTTCCGGCTTTAATTTCTGCATTTTTAATTGAACATTTTTAGCCGAGGCATAGACCTGACTATTGTCCCAAAGAGAATAAAGAGCATAGACTCCAAACAAAAGCAAAGAAAGAATCACTATAAAGGTCACTAAAGAATTTATTTTCTTAATAAAGCGTCTCGTAT
>DATCYL010000096.1:0-2190 GCA_036570305.1 Lachnospiraceae bacterium | reverse complement strand
TTGCTATAAAACACGGTGCCACTTTAGATGAAATTTTTGAGGTCATCCGTATTATATTTTTTACCTGTGGAGTCAGCAAGCTATTGCCGGCACTTGAAACTTTGGATATATTTGAACCATTAGACGATACTATATCTGAATAGATTGCCTACCTTTCTTTGAATCATAAAAGCATATAAAATAAAAGAGCACTAAGTCCATAAATGACTTAGTGCTCTTTTATTTTTCAACTACAGTTTCTTTACTTTACTATACATATAAAGCCGGAATTACCATACTTTATACATTCTACTCATTTTCCCCATTATCCCAATAAATCCTACGCTTCTCCGGACTCATATCTCTGATAAATCTCTGCTTACAGATAACAAAATCCTCCAAATCCATAATAATGTGGTACAAAATAGCACGGCTTTCAAATTCTTCTCTGTTTTTCGGCAATTCTTCCTCACCAAATCTGGTAAACAGCTCTTCTAAATGTTCTATTTGTTCCTTTGGATGATTTTTTTCTTTTACATGTTCTGCCAAATACAAAATGTACTCTCTAACAATCTCTGCCTGAGTCGGCATCTGCCTTATCTTTTTAATCTCTCCATGAAGATTATGTAAAATATGACACTGCTGCAGGCGCATTTCAAAATAATCAATATAATAGCCCGGGTGAGATGCAAATGTATTATCCTGATACTCCACAGCCTCTACTACATATCTTTGTAAAGTCTCTTCAAAGGTATGCATCTTTACCCAAACATTTACAGGACCATTTTCAAATGATAAATATCCTGCTACTTCTACCAAAAGTTCCTTTATTCCCTGTTCGGATCTTCTCATATAGGCTATGAGAGTTTTCCTCGTCGTTTCATAGGGATGAAAAAGATTTAAAACCAAGGCAATAGTCACACCAATCACTACCAGATAAATCTCATTGAGAATAAAATCTCTTCCAAAATCAAGATTCATCAAAAAATGTCCGCCAATAACCGCATTTACCGACAAGGTTGCCATCCACCCAAACATTTCCAATGCCAAGACCAATACAAAAATAAAAATCCCAAAAGCCACCCACTCATTTTTTACATTTTCAAAAACAAGAACAGCCAATACAATAGTTATCATTAAACTTAACATTCTATAAACTGTCAAACGCACCGTTTCCCACTTAGTTGTAAGAACCGTCAGCAAAGTGATAATTCCTGCCGCTACTTCATTTTGTAAGTGCAGACTATAGGCAATATAAATGGCAAGACTGCTTCCAAAGGCAATCTTTAGGGCTGCCAATCCCTGTTTTCTTACTCTTATTTTTTCTTCCATAAGCGCCTCTCTATGACAAGGTCCAGCCGAAATCATTATGATAAATCATCTGGCGTGTCATTCCCCCATCTATACAAATATTTTCCCCACTGATAAAACCTGCCTTAGATGAACATAAAAACAATACCATTTCCGAAATATCTTTTGGATTTCCAACTCTTCCCACCGGCTGTTGTATAGCATCTGCTCCTTGAATTATTTCATTTTTAGTATCTATCCATCCCGGAGAAATCGAATTGACCCTTACCCGTCCCGCCAAAGAAATCGCTAAAGCATGTGTTAAAGCTGAAATTCCACCTTTGGCTGCCGTATAGCTTTCTGTATTGGGCTGGCTCATCCTATCTCTTGAAGATGAAATGTTAATCACTGCCGCGTCTTTTGTAAAAACATCTTTAAAAAGCTTTGTCAGATAAAACGCCGAGGTCACTCCTACCGACAAAGCGTGTGAAAATTCCTCATAAGAGCAATCTTCAATCCCCTTCATTTGAGGTGGGGCGTTACAAATAAGAAAATCCACCCTGCCGTATTTTTTAATTACATGGGAAGCAAAATTTTCCAAGACCTTTTTATCTCCTATATCTCCCTGATAATGGTTTCCTTCTGCCTTGTCAATAATCTCAACAAAGGCTCCCTCTCTTTTAAAATCCTCTGCAATCTGTACCCCTATTCCTCCGGCTGCTCCGGTAATGACGGCCACTTTATCTAAAAATTCCATGCTCTCCTTCCCCCTAATCTTTTCTATCCAATAGTATTCTTTATTTACACACAAGGCTTTACCTTGCTTTTTTTAATATAATTAAAGATATACTGTATCCTAGGTAAAATCAATTCAATTTCATTATTTTATTAAAACAATGGAATTTAATTTTAAAAATAAAC
>DATCYL010000095.1:0-3898 GCA_036570305.1 Lachnospiraceae bacterium | reverse complement strand
GGCGGGACTTCCTAATCTTTTACAGCATGTAGAAAATATTAAAAATGTTTATCATTTACCGTGCGTAGTTGCTATTAATGCTTTCCCGACCGATACAAAGGCAGAGCTTGATTTGGTGGAAGAAGAGTGTAAAAAATTAGGCGTAAATGTTGCCTTATCAGAAGTGTGGGCGAAAGGTGGCGAGGGTGGTATTGCTTTGGCAAAAGAAGTTCTTGCTCTGGTGGAAGAAGAAAATAATTTTGCTTATGCCTATGATTTGGATGGTAGTATAGAAGATAAATTGAATGCGATTGTGAAGAAAATCTACCATGGAAAAGGGGTTATTTTTACGGAGCAGGCAAAAAAACAGGCACAGGAATTAGAAAAGTTAGGCTTTTCGTCGTTTCCGATTTGTGTGGCGAAAACACAGTATAGTTTTTCGGATGACGCTGCAAAACTGGGAGCACCAAGAGAATTTGATGTTACGGTAAGGGAATTAAGGGTATCTGCAGGTGCAGGGTTTATTGTGGCTTTGACCGGTGCCATTATGACTATGCCGGGACTTCCGAAAGTACCGGCGGCAGAAAGAATTGATGTGGATGAAAATGGAATTATTACAGGTCTTTTCTAAATAGGAAATAATAAAACAGATAAAGGGGACAGAAATGGATTTTCAGGAATTAACTTGTAAAGATTTTGTGAAGATATTGGCTTCCAAAGAGCCGGCTCCGGGAGGCGGAGGTGCCGTAGCTTTAACTGCGGCAATTGGTCTGGCTCTTGGTAATATGACTGCCAGTTTGACGCAAGGGAAGAAAAAGTATGCCGAAGTAGAGGGAGATATCGTATCACTTAAAGCTAAAGCGGATAAAATACAAAAAGAGTTATTGGATTTGATTGAGGAGGATGCTCTTGCTTTTATGCCCTTGCTTGATGCCTATAGCCTTCCTAAAGAAAGTAAAGAGGAGATATCCTATAGACAGGAAGTTTTGGAGAAAGCTTATGAAAGGGCAAGTCAGATACCTTTTGCTGTTCTTATAAAGGCGGGAGAAGCATTGGAAATTATAGAGGAAATTGCAAAAAAAGGCTCTCCTTTAGCTGTTAGTGACGCTGGGACGGGTGCAGCCATTGTAAAGAGTTCTTTGGTGGGTGCGGCCTTAAATGTTTATGTTAATACTAAGGCTATGAAAAACAGAGAACTTGCGGATGAAATCAATCAAAAAACACAGAAGTTAGTTGGAAGATACACTTGCTTGGCAGATGAGATTGTTTTTTCTGTCGAAAAGTTTTTAAAAGGCTAGAAAGAGGAGACGATGGAAAACTATTTATTAGGAAAAGAAGTGGTAGAAAAACTGAATGAGGAGATAAGAGAAGGAATAGAGTGTTTAAAAAAAGAGGGAATTATTCCTAAACTTGTAATGATACGGGTGGGAGAAAATCCGGATGATATTTCTTATGAAAGAGGGGCTACCAAAAGGTGTGAAAATTTGAAAGTGGCCCATGAGACTCTTGTTTTTCCGAATACTGTAAAGGAAGAGACTTTGATAGAGGTGATTAAGAAACTGAATGAAGAAAAAACAGTGCATGGTGTTCTTTTGTTTCGTCCTTTGCCGGGACATCTAAATGAAGATAGAATTTTGAGTTTTTTAGCACCATCTAAGGATGTAGATGGAGTAACGCAAGCCTCTTTATCGGGCGTGTTTATGGAAAAAGAGTTGGGATTTGCGCCTTGTACTCCCAAAGCGTGTATTAGAATGCTTGACCACTATGGGATTTCCTGCCAGGGAAAAAATGTAGTAGTCGTGGGTAGGAGCATGGTGGTAGGAAAGCCGCTTTCTATGTTGTTGCTTAAGAAAAATGCCACCGTTACAGTATGTCATAGTAAAAGTGAAAACTTGAGTGAAATCACAAAAAAGGCGGATATTGTCATTGTGGCTATGGGAAAAGCACAGGCTATGGGAGAAGAATTTTTCTCTAAAGGACAGACTGTTTTGGATGTGGGAATCCATGTTACAAAAGAGGGAAAGCTATGTGGAGATGTAAAAACCAAAGAGGTGGCTCATATAGTGGATAAAATCAGTCCTGTTCCGGGAGGCGTAGGAGCAGTGACCAGTGCCATGCTTTTGTACCATGTGCTTGAATCTGCTATAAAAAGTGTCGGGGAAGACTATAAGTAAAAACGTGGTGACAGGTATCGGTATTTTGAAAGGTAGATGTATCTTTTTTGCATCTCTTGCGAAAGAAATAAAAAAAGTGGTATCATAGTCGTAAAAGAGATGGAGGATAAGATGAAAAAGATAGATACTGTGATTTTTGACCTGGATGGAACTTTATTAAATACCTTGGACGATTTATGTGATGGAGTTAACGAGATACTCAAAAGACATGCTTTGCCATTAAGAACACTGGAAGAAATTCGCACCTTTGTGGGAAATGGGGTAAGAGTTTTGATGCAAAAGGCTTTGCCCTCAGATATAAGCTTAGATTTATTTGAGGAATATTTTAGGGAATTTAAAGATTACTATACCTCTCATTGTCAGATTAAAACGGGTGCTTACAAAAAAATCTATGAAATGTTAGCCTTTTTGCAAGAAAAAGGCTATAAAATGGCGATTGTATCCAATAAAAATCATGAGGCGGTTCTTCGTTTGAATGATTTGTATTTTAAGGACTATATAAAGGTAGCCATAGGTCAAAGAGAAGGGATTGCGAAGAAACCTGCGCCGGATACTGTTTTTGAGGCTATAAAAGCTCTTGGAGCAGAGCCGGATTCTTGCCTTTATGTTGGTGATTCCGAAGTAGACGCCGCCACAGCAAAGAATGCGGGGTTATCTTGTGTTTTGGTATCTTGGGGATTTCGTAGCAAGGAAGAGTTAAAAAATGAGTTGTATGAAAAAATGATTGATGAGCCCATGGAATTGCCTATATTTTTAGAGAATCTGCAATAAATAAGGAGTCTGCAAAATAAGTTTATTTTGCAGGCTCTTTTATGTTGTGCGCTTTCTGACAATATAATATGTATAAGTGTTGTTTGGAAAACGAGGTGATAGAACATAAATCCATAAACATACAACAAAAAACACTGGAAAAATAATGCGATCTATTATAAAAGACGTTAAAAGTTATAAAAATAACAAAGGTATGATGAAAATTATGGACACATTAACGAAAATATAACATTTATCCATATTTAAATAATAAAAAACTATGTAAAACTTTTACATATAACAGTATCATATATCTATACTCATTAGTTAATGAAAAGGAGGATAAATGAATGAAAATGAAAAGAATGTTATCAGTACTTTTGGCAGGAGCTATGGCAGCATCGCTGGCAGCTTGTGGCGGAGGCGCTGGTGGAAGTTCTGAAAAGAAAGAAGAAAAGAAAACACAAGAGGCTAAGGAAGATACTGGCAAAAGCGGTGCAGGCGTAGAGCTGAAAGTATCTATTTGGGATAAGAACCAGGAGCCGGGACTTAAACAGATTATGGATGATTTTACTGCGAAGACAGGTATTAAGGTAGCTATTTCTGTAGTAGATTGGGATAACTATTGGACTATGCTTGCTGCAGGTGCTCAAGGCGGAAGTCTTCCGGATGTTTTCTGGATGCATTCTAACGAGAGTCAGAGATATATGTCAAATGACATGCTCTTAGATATCACAGATAAAATCAAAGAAAGCAGTGAAATTAAAGTAGAAAATTATCCGGAAGATATCTGGGGACTTTATACTTGGGAAGATAAATATTATGCAGTTCCAAAAGATATTGATACCATAGCTCTTTGGTACAATAAAAAGATGTTTGATGAGGCGGGGCTTGAATATCCTACAGCAGATTGGACTTGGGATGATATGTTTGAAGCTGCCAAGAAACTTACAAAGCCGGACGGATCTCAGTATGGTCTTGCAATTCGTAATGAT
>DATCYL010000094.1:0-2167 GCA_036570305.1 Lachnospiraceae bacterium | reverse complement strand
ATAGAAATGATGCCTTTGGAAAGTTTTGGGGAACGGTCGTCGATGGAAACTTTTGTAAGGGTACTCTCTATGAGCAAATCGAAAAAGCAGAATTTTTAGATGTTCCCTTGCTTATGGGATGGACAGATAACGAATTTTTTGCAGAACTTTGCGGAGGTAACAAAAGTCAAATAAAAGAGGAGATTAAAAGGATATTTAAAGAGGAAACAAAAAAGTATTATGAGTTTTTTTCTCCTAAAGATACGATGGAAGAAATGGTGAAAAGAAGTAGATTCCCGTCTATAGAAGTAGCGTGTCGGCTTTTATATGATGCGTTAAAAGAGCAAGGATATAAAGCGAATATCTATTTTTATGAATTTAAAGGAGAAATACCGGGAGAAGATCAACCGGGTGCTTTTCATTCGGTAGATTTGTGGTTTTTCTTTGAAACTTTGGCGAAGTGCTGGAGACCATTTGTAGGAAAACATTACGATTTGGCAAGAAAGATGTGTAACCAATGGGCATATTTTATTAAAAATAAAAATCCAAATGGGAAGGATTTAGATGGTAGTAGAATGTCTCTTTGGAATCCTTTTGATCCAGCAAAGAAAAATATTATGTACTATGAAGAAGATGCACAAGAAAAAGCTAAAGAAATGACAAAGATGCAGGAATTTATGGTCACCTATTTTAGGAGACAGATAATTAATAAAGAAGGGGGGGTTAAAGAAGATGAAGGGTATAATGCATAGACGGGCAAGCCAAAATCTGGTATTTAAAGATACACAAGGAAATAAAATCACTAACACGTCAGTAAAAGTAAAATTAATCAATCATCAATTTTTATTCGGATGTGGTGCTTTTGATGCCATTATGGCGACAGAAAAGAAGGATGCAGGGGTTATTGATTTTTATCAAGAACAGGATTCTGTAGGTAAAGAGTTTTTTGAAGACAGAATGAAAAAATGGTTAGATGTTTTTAATTATGGAACGCTTCCTTTTTATTGGGGAGGATTTGAGCCAAAAGAAGGGGCACCTTTTAGTGCAAGTAGAATGCGTGCTGCAAAAATGTTAAAAGAGCATGGAGTAAGGGTAAAAGGACACCCCTTATGTTGGCATACAGCTTGTGCAAATTGGCTAATGGAATATGATAATAGTACAATTCTACAAAAACAACTGGACCGTATCCATAGGGAAGTAACAGAGTTTCGTGGCGTGGTAGATATGTGGGATGTAATTAATGAGGCTGTAATAATGCCGGTCTATGACAGATATGACAATGCGATTACTCGTATCTGCAAAGACCTTGGAAGAGTACGCTTGATAAAAGAAGTATTTGAAGCGGCAAAAGCGGCAAATCCGGAAGCTACCCTTTTAATTAATGATTTTAATTTATCAGAAAGTTATAGAATTTTAATTGACGGATGTTTAAATGCAGGGGTACCAATCTCAGCTATTGGAATCCAGACTCACCAGCATCAAGGATATATGGGGCGTAAAAAGCTGGAGGATATCTTGGAACGTTTTTCTGTTTTTGGATTACCTTTGCATTTTACAGAAAATACATTGGTTTCGGGAAATATTATGCCGGCAGATATTGTAGACTTAAATGATTATCAGGTAGAAGACTGGCCATCTACTATAGAGGGAGAAGAAAGACAGAAAAAGGAATGGCTGGAAATGTATCGTATCTTATTTGAGCATCCACTTGTGGAGGCGGTAACAGGCTGGGATTTTGCGGACGGTGCATGGCTTGGGGCACCGAGTGGTTTTTTAAGAAAAGATAACACAGAAAAGCCTGCATATTGTGAATTAAAACGTTTGATTCATGAAGAATGGCATACGGAAAAAGAAATAAAGACGGATGAAAATGGACAGGTATTGCTTGAAGGATTTAAGGGAGAATACGAGATTAGTATGGGGGACAAAAGTGTAAGGTATTTGCTTGATGGAAACGACAAAGAGGAGATAAAAGAACTTGTGATAAGTATGGAGTAGATAAGTCGATGCATATAACTTAAAGCAGGGTCTCTTTAAAGAATTTCTTGAAAAAAATAGCCAAGGTCAACTGTGATTGACTTTGGCTATTTGTACATAAACAAACAGTGTATATGAAAACTTACAAATTTTCTTTCAATTTTATAGAAAGATTCGTATGATAAATTTCTTGTTGGGGAATGGTTCCGTA
>DATCYL010000093.1:0-2979 GCA_036570305.1 Lachnospiraceae bacterium | reverse complement strand
AGAAGCCAAAATTCTAAAAGAACCTTTAGGACAGCAAGTAATCACTATTATTTATAGTGCCAAAATATCTGCTCAAACTGTACAAGTTCTTATTAAAAAAACAGAACTTGAAAATTTCAAGTCCTGTTTTAGTTTTTCTTTTTTAGCGGAACCTGACTAAAAGTTTTTAAAAAATAACCTTTGACAATCCCTCTATATTTTATTTTTTAAGATACGCTTACCTATAATCCATACATAGATTTTCACAAATCATAGATTTATCATACAAAACATCTTGAATTTCTCGATTGTAGGTTACCCCAATTTGGGCATCCAACCCTAAAAGTTTTTCATAAGCAGATACAATTTCCCATCTATTCACCTCATCCTCCTGAGCAACCACAAGGACTTCATACTTGGTTTTTTCCAACTGTATACATTTTGCCTGTAAAATTCTCCCTTCAAAATTATTCAAGACATTAGAAAAGGCAGCTACCGATATAGGGTTTGATTTAGTATCATAGAGCACTGCCCCACGCTTTGCATAAAGAGCTGTAAGGAGTGCGTGCTTTCTTCCCGCCTCGTCATAATAGGTGCGCATAATCCCTGTATCTCCGGTGTCATAACGCAAGGTTGGAAATGCACGGTTATAGTAATCTGTAATCACAATACGACCTAGCTTACCCTCTTCCACAGGCTCATTAGAATCCAAACTTAAAATTTCCACATGATAATTATACAAATCAACCACGTAATCTCCATGAGGCTTTAGTTGCAAAGCCATAAACCCTCGATCCATATCTCCATAGGACTTCATTGGATAAAAGCCCAAAAGATCCTTGGTCATCTGGTAAACCGAATCACTTAGCCCCTCACCAAGCACAAGAATTCTTTCTAAATTCCAGCTCTTGCTTTCTCCCATTCTTTTTTCAATAAAGGGAAGGAAAAAATTCAAAAAACTGGCGTAGGCGACCAAAGTCCGGACTTTCTTTTTCTCCAAAATTTCGCACACTTTTTTTAAATATTCTTCTCCAAGATGTTCCCCATCCAGATATAAACTATTATTTTCAAATTTTTCCAGTGAAGAATATCTTTGGTCATCTTTCCCTATAATCACAGTTTCCGCCAAACGCTTCCCTTGCGTATGTCCTGCCAATTCCAGGACTGTTTTATAATTCATCTTTACACGATGTAACTTATCTCTATCACAGTAGATAGTAAGAGGAACCCCCACAGTTCCGACAATCTTTAAAGGAAATGCCTGTTTTCCCTTTTTACCTTTTTTATAATTATCACACATAATATCTCTAAAAAAGTTTTGGTATTGCTTAGGATCCATCACCGGCAATTCCTTTATATCCTGAGCTTCCCAAAATGCCTTATAAAACTGTGAGTTTCTCTTAGAATATTCCATAAGAGTATTGAGACGTCTTTTTACATAATCATCAGACACACCTTCTATGATTTCTCGTTTATTTACTTCCTTAATTCTCGTAAGGGTTCCTCCCTTTAGAAAATCCATGCATTCAAACGTTTTTCCTCTCACCAACTCACTGTACTTTTGAATATCCATAGCCTTCATCTACCACAAACTTTTAATTTGCAGCTATCTCCCATTTTTATGTCTTAATGATACAACATTTGTATAAAAAGTGCAATTTTTTGTCTTTAATCCTTAATTTCTCCTATAAAAGTCAAATACTAAGACAAAAATTCAAATGATCACTTCTTTATATAATTCTGTCTTATTATTTACATAAGAAAAAAGCTTCTAAACTTTACAGTTTAAAAGCTTCTCAAATTCATTTACTGCGGATGACAGGACTTGAACCTGCACGTCGGGGACACTAGAACCTAAATCTAGCGCGTCTGCCAATTCCGCCACATCCGCATAAAGAAATAAAAAGGGGATTGCAAGCAATCCCTAATGAGACATCGGGGATTCGAACCCCGGACAACTTGATTAAAAGTCAAGTGCTCTACCGACTGAGCTAATATCCCATACAACTGGGCTAGCTGGATTCGAACCAGCGAATGCAGCAGTCAAAGTGCTGTGCCTTACCGCTTGGCGATAGCCCACTACTCTATCGGCGTAATCCAACAAACGCCACTTTCTTATAAATTAAGAAAGGGTGGATAGTGGGATTCGAACCCACGGCCTCCAGAGCCACAATCTGGCGCGCTAACCAACTGCGCTATACCCACCACAGCGTGCTTGGAGGGATTCGAACCCCCGACCCACGGCTTAGAAGGCCGTTGCTCTATCCAACTGAGCTACAAACACACAAGCTTTTTACAAAGCCAAGCGGGTGATGGGAATCGAACCCACGTATCTAGCTTGGAAGGCTAGTGTTCTACCATTGAACTACACCCGCAGAAAAATCGGGGTGACAGGATTCGAACCTGCGACCTCCTGGTCCCAAACCAGGCGCTCTAGCCAAGCTGAGCCACACCCCGATATGTAAGCATTTGTTATCTCTCAACCAATGCAAGAATTAGTATATAATATACTTTCTCAAATGTCAACACTATTTTTATCTTTTTTTGTCTTATTTTTTCAAACAATTTACACAATACAAAAAGCTTACATTTTTCTATGAATCCAAGTAACAAATCTTCCCCCGAACACTATCCTCTTCAATATCCATAAGAATATAGGAAGGATGTCTGCCCTCCTGCCTTGGGTATGAAAGACTACCGGGATTTACTAACAAAACTCTATCCATCTCAAAAACCGGACGATGAGAATGTCCAAAAAAAACAATATCCGCTCCTCTTGCACGCCCCTCTTCCGCTATAATACCTGTATCCAAAGACACCCTATAACTATGTCCATGAGTCAAAAAACAGCGCCTATTTCCCAAGAAAAATGTCACCTCTCCCGGCAATGTGGAAAAAAAATCATTATTCCCCCTCACCATGTAAACCGGACACTCTGCAACCGCCTCTATAAAGTCTTCCCTTCCTTCAATGTCCCCGCAATGAACCAAAATGTCAATG
>DATCYL010000092.1:0-7032 GCA_036570305.1 Lachnospiraceae bacterium | reverse complement strand
AAGCTTTAATCCAATTACTTTGGCAATTTTAATTCAAAAGGTTGAAAATGAGAAGAAAAAATTGGCAGTGGCAACAGCTGAAAATTATGATATGAATAAGGTATGGGAAGCCGACGAGGATATTAAATCTTTAAAATCTTTAATTTTATTCGGACTTCGCGGTATGGCAGCTTATGCTTACCATGCTTATATGCTAGGTTACAAAGATGAAGATGTAACAAACTTCTTTTATGAAGGAATGGAAGCTGTGGGTAATGATTGGGGTATGGAAGAGCTACTTCCAATTGTAATGAAAGTTGGAGAAATCAACTACAAGTGTATGGCTATGCTTGATAAAGCAAACACAGAAACTTATGGAACGCCGGTTCCTACAGAAGTGCCTTTAATGGTGGAAAAAGGTCCATTTATCGTAGTAACAGGACATGATTTAAAAGATTTGGAACTTCTTTTAAAACAGACAGAAGGTAAGGGAGTTAATATCTATACACATGGAGAAATGCTTCCGGCGCATTCTTATCCGGAACTTAAAAAATACAGCCATTTAAAGGGAAACTTCGGTACTGCATGGCAAAATCAACAAAAGGAATTTGTGGATATTCCGGGACCTGTTTTATTTACAACAAATTGCTTAATGAAGCCTAAAAAAAGTTATGAAGACAGAATTTTTACTACGGAAATGGTTTCTTTCCCGGAGATGGTACATATTGATGATAATAAGGATTTTACTCCTGTTATTGAAAAGGCACTGGAACTTGGCGGTTATGCAGAGGATACAGAATTTACGGGAATTAACGGTGGAAAAACTGTGAATGTGGGATTTGGACATGGTACGGTTTTAAGTTTGGCAGATACAGTGATTGATGCGGTAAAATCAGGAGCTATCAAACATTTCTTCTTAGTGGGAGGGTGCGATGGAGCAAAACCCGGAAGAAATTACTATACAGATTTTGTAAAGCAGACTCCGGATGATACAATTATCCTTACTCTTGCTTGTGGGAAATTCCGTTTCAATGATTTAGATCTTGGAAATATCGGAGGAATTCCAAGAATCCTTGACATGGGACAATGTAATGATGCTTACTCTGCAATTCAGGTAGCGATTGCTCTGGCAGATGCTTTTGGATGCGGTGTAAATGAACTTCCGCTATCCATGGTACTTTCATGGTACGAGCAAAAGGCGGTATGTATCCTATTAACATTGCTTTGGCTCGGAATTAAAGATATTTTATTAGGACCTACATTACCGGCATTTATTTCTCCAAATGTGCTTAATTTCTTGGTGGAAAAATACAATATCGGACCTACAACTACACCGGAAGCAGACCTTGCAAAATGTCTTGCCTAAAGGGAGCTGTAGTTGTTGGAATAAAAAGTCATCTTAGGATGGCTTTTTTATTTTGTATAAAGAAAGCTATTTTTGGATAATTTAAATGCTTAGAGAAAGTTAGACAAAAGTGATATATATTTTTAAAACGATAGTAAAATCTTATTTTCTATATTGCTTATTTTCCTTAAAGCGTATAAGATAAAAACTATGTAAAAATAAAGGGGAAAAATATGGAAGTAAGGAAAGGAAGTCCTAGCAATAGAAAAGGACGTTTGGAGAGGGAAAATAGAGTCTACGAGTGGTTGGATACACTACAAATTGACTACGAGAGCATAGACCATCACAGGGCAGATACTTTGGAAGCCTGCCGGTCAGTGGAATCGGTATTAAAAGTATCAATTTGCAAAAATTTATTTTTGTGTAACAGGCAAAAAACAAACTTTTATTTGTTGATGATGCCAGGAGAAAAGTTGTTTAAAACAAAAGAATTATCAGCACAAATTCAAAGTTCCCGTCTATCTTTTGCAGATGAAGAGGCTATGTTGGAATTTTTGGATATTCAACCGGGAGCGGTAAGTATCCTGGGGCTTATTAATGATACAAAAAAACGCGTTTCACTTTTGGTTGATGAGGATTTACTAAAACAGGATTTTATAGGGTGCCACCCTTGTGTTTGTACGTCAACCTTAAAAATAAAAAAAGAAGATTTATTTGGAAAATATTTAGAAAGTACGCACCATACTATGCAGGTGGTGCATTTGGAGGGAAAATAAATGAATACAATTTGGGACTATTGGATATTACTGATTCCTTTTATAGGTACAACTTTAGGTGCCGGAGGAGTTTTGCTGATGAAAAATCAGATAAATCCTTATCTACAAAAAGGAATGTTGGGCTTTGCTTCGGGAGTCATGGTAGCCGCCAGTGTTTGGTCACTTTTGATTCCTGCTATTGAAATGTCTGAGGGAATGAAAAAATTTGCTTTTATGCCGGCTGCAATTGGTTTGGCAGTGGGAATGATTTTTTTATTGGTAATGGACAAAGTGATTCCTCATATGCATTTAGGGAAAGATGAGACAGAAGGTTTGCCAAGCAATTTAAAGAAAACAACGATGTTAATTTTTGCAGTTACTTTGCATAATATCCCTGAAGGAATGGCGGTAGGCGTTGTCTTTGCCGGTTTTGCTTCAGGTCAAAGCAGTATTACTTTTGCTGCGGCTTTGGCATTAACGATAGGAATTGCTATTCAAAACTTCCCTGAGGGTGCAGTGATTTCTATGCCTTTAAAAAATGAGGGATTTAATAAATGGAAATCCTTTTTGTGGGGATCCATGTCAGGGATTGTAGAACCGATCGCTGCTGTCCTCACCATTATTTTTGCTAAGTTTTTGGTTCCTGTTTTGCCTTATACCTTGGCTTTTGCGGCAGGTGCTATGCTCTATGTTGTGGTAGAGGAGTTGATTCCGGAGGCGTCAGAAGGTGATCATAGTAATATAGGAACGGTCGGGTTTGGATTAGGTTTTGTTATCATGATGATTTTAGATGTAGCTTTAAGCTAAAGAGGAAAGAATGAAAAAAGAGAAAGTAATAGCAATATGCCCCTACACTAAAAGGTGTGGGGGATGTGATTTTCAGGGCATAGACTATAAGGAACAATTGAAAAAAAAGAAAAAAATATTGGAAAAATGTCTGGGAAAGTATGGAAAAATAGAAACTGTAGTGAGTATGGAAAATCCAAAGCATTATAGAAATAAGGTTTCAGCCGCTTTTGGAAGAGAAAAAAACGGGAAGATTATTTCCGGGACTTATGAAGAAAAATCCCATAGAATTGTTCCCATTGAGACCTGTATGATTGAAAATGAGAAAGCCGATGAAATTATAGGAACAATTAGAGAACTGGCAAAGTCATTTAAAATTAAAATTTATAATGAAGATACGGGATATGGACTTTTGCGTCATGTTTTAGTGAGAGTAGGGTCGAGCTCGGGAGAAATCATGGTGGTTTTGATAGTAGCCTCGCCTATTTTTCCGTCAAAAAATAATTTCGTGAAAGTACTGCGAAATAAGCATCCGGAAATTACCACAGTAGTTCTAAATATCAATAATAGAAGTGATAGCATGGTTTTGGGAGATAGAGAGATAGTCCTTTATGGGAAAGGTTATATCAAAGATAGCCTTTGTGGGGTTACTTTTCGTATTTCTTCGCGGTCTTTTTACCAAATTAATTCGGTACAGACAGAAAAGCTTTATCAAAAAGCGATTGATTTTGCAGACTTAAAGGGAAAAGAGACACTTATTGATGCCTATTGTGGTATAGGGACAATTGGTTTAATTGCAGCAAAAACTGCAAAGCAAGTAATAGGGGTTGAGCTAAATCAAGATGCCGTAAAAGATGCCATTGCAAATGCAAGGGAAAACACTATTAAAAATGCCAGATTTTATAGAGGGGATGCTGGAGATTTTATGGTGAATATGGCAAGTCGTGGAGAAAAAGCGGATATAGTTTTTATGGATCCGCCAAGAAGCGGGAGCAGCCAAAAATTTTTGAATTCCTTGTCGATACTATCTCCGAAACGAGTTGTGTACATATCGTGTAATCCGGAGAGTCAAAAAAGAGATTTAGAGTATTTAATCAAAAAGGGATATAAAGTCAAAAAAATGATAGGGTATGATATGTTTCCTTTCACCCTGCACATTGAAAGCGTGGTTTTGTTGACTAAAGTACATAATTGATAGTGTGAAAGTTTTTGACATAGATGGATTTTTAGAGGACTTGGAAGTAATATAGGTCTTAGGGTTTCGAGCGTTTGAACAGTGAAAATCACATTTGCAATGTCTCCAATTGTGGAAAAATCCCCGTATTCTGAGATGGAGAGCAGATAAAAATAAGTGACGAATAGGCGATGAGTTCTGCATTGGAAAGTTTTAGAGCAAAGGAGATGACGAGATTTGAGTAATAAAACAAGGATGGGAGCGGTTGTCTTAGCATTGTTAGCGGCTGCATTTTATGCAATGAACACTCCTTTTTCAAAAGTTTTATTGGATAATGTTGCACCAACATTTATGGCGGCTTTTCTTTATCTAGGAGCAGGAGCTGGTGTTGGAATAATGTATTTATTCCATGTCAAAAATGAAGAAAAATCAGAGAGACTTACAAAGCATGATTTGCCTTATACAATTGGGATGATTATTTTGGATATAGCAGCTCCGATATTTTTGATGATTGGTATAAATATGGGAACAGCATCGAATGCATCACTTCTTGGCAACTTTGAAATTGTAGCGACCACATTGATTGCCTTGTTGATTTTTAAGGAGAAGGTATCAGGAAAATTGTGGACGGCAATTGGATTTATTACTTTATCAAGTATTGTTTTGTCATTCGAGGGAAGTGGTAGTTTTCAGTTTTCAATATGCTCCCTCTTTGCTATACTGGCAACCTCTTGTTGGGGACTTGAGAATAATTGTACAAGAAAGATATCCGATAAAAGTACTCATGAGGTTGTGCTATTAAAGGGTGTTTTTTCCGGCGGAGGTTCTTTTGTTATAGCAATGGTGCTTGGATACAAAATTCCGGAAGTGAAATATATTGTCGCAGTTATGTTACTGGGATTTGTAGCGTATGGATTAAGTATTTTCCTTTATATAAGAGCACAAAGAGACTTAGGTGCCGCCAAGACAAGTGCTTATTACGCTCTAGCACCATTTGTTGGTTCGTTTTTAGCTTTTGTGGTAAATGGAGAGAAACTGAAAGTAGCGTATTTTATAGGTTTGGCATTCATGCTAGTAGGAACAGTATTTGTAGTATACGATACGCTGGTAAAGCATCATCTTCATGGTCATACCCACACGATAGTACATACACATAACGGCATGACCCACACTCATGTAATTACACATCAACATAATCATAATCATTTTGGGAACGAAAAAAAGCATGGTCACAAGCATGAGGACTATGTAAACAGTCAGGAACATAAACTTGCTCATGCACAAGAGGGGTGAATTGTAATTTAGGCAATGGGGAGAATTTATGAGAACAAAGGCTTATTTTAAGGCTATCGTTAAAAGCGGCGGTGGATTGGAGTAAGCCTTATTTTAGTGTCGGAAAATAGTTAGGTAGAAGAGGTGGGAACTATTCACGCCCAATAGCAGATTAATCAAGGAGATTAAGAGCTACGAGGAGAAATTCATGATTTATGTCAAGGGGAAGATGGAAATCTGAATAAAAAAATAAATGATAACTTTATAAGAGAAATTCAACTCTGTACCATAATTGGAGATGGAAAAGCTTTTGTATGTAGATATTCTCCGATTAATAAAATAAATTAAAACATGTACTTGAATTGGGTACAGGTACATGATATGATTTGTATAACAAAAGTAAAGGAGTTAGGTATGGATACTAAATTTTCAATAGCATTACATATTTTAGTATATATGAATGAAACGACTGATATTGTTACATCAGATCTGTTAGCAAAAAGTGTTGGGACAAATGCCAGCCATATTAGAAAAATTATCAGATTATTAAAGGATGCGGATATAGTTGCAAGTGAACAAGGGAAAAAGGGGATGCGCCTGAAGGCAAAGGCAAACGAATTAACTTTAAATAAGGTTTATCTTGCTGTTTATCCGGCAAAGGAACTTCTTCATGTACATGAGACAGCTAATCAAAATTGTCCGGTAGGGGCAAATATCAGAACTTCATTATTGCCTATATTTGAAGAAGCGGAAAGACAGTTAATGTTCAATCTAAGTGATAAAACCTTGCAGGATTTGATAAAAGATATGTACATAAGATATGAGAAGAACAAAATGTTGGAGGAGAAAGAATGAGAGCGGTACAAATAGAAGAATACAATAAAAATTCAATTTCAGTAAAACTGGTGGAGATAGAAAAACCAAGTATCGGGGATAAAGCAGTTTTAATAAAAGTTTTAGTAGCAGGGGTCAATCCACTTGATAATATGATTTCACGCGGAGAAGTTAAAATGATTGTTCCTTATAAGTTACCTGTAATTGCTGGAAATGAGTTTGTAGGGATAGTTGAAGACGTGGGGATAGAGGTTTCAAATTTTAAGATAAATGACCGAGTTTTTGCAAGACTTCCATTAGATAAGATAGGGGCTTTTGCGGAATATGTATCTGTTGATGAAGCGGCGTTGGCAAAAGTTCCGGATTATCTTTCGGATATTGAGGCAGCTGCAGTTCCCTTAACAGCTCTGACTATTATACAATCATTGGACATTATGAGAGCAGAAAGTGGAAAAACCATTTTTATTTCAGGAGGAACGGGTAGTGTTGGAGCAATGGCTATTCCAATTGCCAAAGCAAAAGGATTAAGAGTTATTACAAGTGGAAGTGCAGAAAATGAAAAACGTGTCTTAGAACTAGGTGCCAGTCAATTTATCGATTATAAAAAAGAGGATTACACTAAAGTTTTAACAGGAGTTGATTATGTACTTGATACTCTTGGTGGAAATGAAACAGAAAAACAAGTGTCTATTTTGAAAAAAGGTGGAAAGTTAGTCTCATTAAGAGCCATGCCTAATGGGGCATTTGCCAAGAGGATGAATTTACCAAAATGGAAGCAAGTATTATTTGGTATTGCCGGACGCAAATTTGATAAATTGGCAGAAAAATATGGGGTTTCTTATGATTTTATATTTGTCGAATCCAATGGATCTCAGCTACAAGAAATC
>DATCYL010000091.1:0-3957 GCA_036570305.1 Lachnospiraceae bacterium | reverse complement strand
TAAAAAGGTTAGAAAACCAAATTAATGGGAGGTGAGGAGCTTGAGTACTATAAATTCAGAAGAAATAATATCGATTTTGAGAGAAGAAATAGAAAATTTTAGCGATTTATCAAAAGAGGAAGAAGTGGGAAGAGTTATTTCTATAGGAGATGGAATCGCAAATATTTATGGACTTGAAAATGTTATGTATGGAGAAATTGTCCTTTTTGAAAATGGAATTAAGGGGATGATTCAAGATATTTCTAAAGATAGTGTAGGTGCTATTGTCTTTGGAAATGACACCGGTATTTGCGAGGGCGATAGAGTAAGCCGAAGCAAAAAAAAGGCAGGTATTCCTGTAGGTCATAAGTTTTTGGGAAGAGTTGTGGATGCTTTAGGTACTCCAATCGACGGTTTGGGATCTATAGAAGCAGACGATTATCGCTTGATTGAGCAGCCGGCACCGGGAATAGTGGAAAGAAAGTCAGTCCATCAGCCATTAGAGACAGGTATTTTATCCATTGACGCTATGTTTCCTATTGGTAGAGGGCAAAGAGAATTAATTATCGGTGATAGGCAGACAGGAAAGACATCGATTGCTCTTGATACGATTATCAACCAGAAAGGAAAAGATATCATCTGTATCTATGCAGCTATAGGACAGAAGGCATCCACAGTGGCTAAAGTGGTATCCACCCTAAAAAAGCATGATGCTATGGACTATTCTATCATTCTTTCAGCTACAGCCAGTGACTGTGCATCTTTACAATATATTGCCCCCTATTCGGCGACGGCTTTAGCAGAGTTTTTTATGTACCAGGGAAAAGATGTCTTAATTGTTTATGATGACTTGTCAAAGCATGCAGTGGCCTACCGTGCATTATCTTTACTTTTGGGACGGTCTCCGGGACGAGAAGCATATCCGGGTGATGTTTTTTATTTGCATTCAAGACTCTTAGAACGCTCCAGTAAACTGTCGGATGAATTGGGCGGAGGTTCTATTACGGCTCTTCCTATTGTAGAAACACAGGCTGGAGATGTTTCTGCCTATATTCCTACTAATGTAATTTCTATTACAGATGGACAGATCTTTTTAGAAAGTGATTTATTTTTTGCGGGAATGAGACCTGCGGTCAATGTAGGTTTGTCGGTGTCTCGTGTGGGTGGTGCAGCTCAGACAAAGGCAATGAAAAAGGCTTCGGGAAGTATTCGTATTGACCTTGCACAATATAGAGAAATGGAAGTGTTTACCCAGTTTAGTTCAGATTTAGACGATGCAACTAAGGAACAGTTGCACTATGGAAGCTTGCTTATGGAACTTTTAAAACAGCCTTTGGGACAACCGCTTTCTTTATCTGGAAAGGTTATAACACTTGTGGCGGCAAGCCATAAAACTATGATGGATGTAGATGTGAAAAAAGCAAAAGATTTTCAAAGAGAATTGTTATCGTTCTGTCATAGACAGTATCCTGAATTGGAAGAAGAAATAGAGAATAAAAAAGTTCTTTCTGAGGAACTGACTGCAAAGATTATAGAAGTGGTTTTGGAATTTAAGAAGAGCAGGTGATAGTGTATGGCAAATATGAGAGAAATTCAGGCGAGAATTAACGGCGTTAAAGACACCATGAAGATTACCAATGCCATGTATATGATTTCCTCCGCAAAGATGAAGCAAGCTAAGAGGCGCCTGGCAGATACAGAACCTTACTTTTATGCCATGCAGGGAGAAATTACTCGAATTTTACGTCATGTTCCTGAGGTGGATACTCCATTTTTTGACCAAAGGGAGAATAAAAAAGCGGAGGAAAAAAACATAGGAACCTTTGTTATTACAGCAGATAAAGGAATGGCAGGTTCTTACAATCATAATGTAATCAAGATGGCACAAAAACAATTAAAGGTGGCGGGAAATCACATCTTTTATGTGGTCGGAGAGCTTGGAAGACATTACTTTGAAAAACACGATTGCAAAATTTCTAATGAATTTCAATATACCATGCAAAACCCTAATATGAATCGTGCACGACATATCACAGGGAAACTGTTGGACGCCTATTTAAATGGGGAATTAGATGAAATTTATATGATATATACCCGTATGGAAAACAGTATGGTTTCGGTGTCAGAGAAAATAAAACTCTTGCCTTTGGAATGCCATTCCTTTGAGTTTTCACGCATTCCGGTAGATGTAAGGCATGAGGCTCTGGATCTGTATCCATCAGCAGAAGCGGTCATGAATAGTATTATTCCCAATTATATTATTGGTATGGTATATGGAGGTATGGTGGAATCTTTCAGTAGTGAGCAAAATGCTCGTATGATGGCAATGCAGTCGGCAACAGACAGTGCAAAAGAGATTATACAAAACCTTTCCAAAGAATATAATCGTGCAAGGCAGGCAGCGATTACACAGGAATTGACGGAAGTAGTCAGTGGTGCAAATGCACAAAAGAAAGTAAGGGAGTGAAAATCCTATGAATAGAGGAAAAATTATACAGGTTATGGGACCTGTTGTTGATGTGTTTTTTGAAGAGGGAGATTTGCCTCATATCAAAGACGCATTAGAAGTGATCATAGATAAAAAAACTTGTGTTATGGAAGTGGCACAACATTTGGGCAACCGTGAGGTTCGTTGTTTAATGCTCTCTTCCAGTGACGGACTTTATAAGGGTATGGAAGTGGTATCTACAGGAGCAGGAATTAAAGTTCCTGTTGGAAAAGAGACTTTAGGAAGACTTTTTAATGTACTGGGGGAAACACTGGATGGAAAAGAGTCCTTAGATAAGGCGAAAGAATGGACTATCCATAGAAATCCGCCAAGTTTTGAAGAACAAAGTCCGGTTGTGGAAATTTTAGAGACAGGAATTAAGGTTATTGACCTTTTAGCACCTTATGCCAAGGGAGGGAAAATAGGACTTTTTGGCGGTGCCGGTGTGGGAAAAACTGTTTTAATTCAGGAGCTAATAAGAAATATAGCCAGAGAGCATGGTGGATATTCTATTTTTACGGGGGTAGGAGAACGATCCAGAGAAGGAAATGACTTGTGGAAAGAGATGGAAGAGTCAGGAGTACTCGAAAAAACAGCCTTAGTATTTGGACAGATGAATGAGCCACCGGGATCTCGTATGCGTGTTGCAGAGACCGGACTTACTATGGCTGAGTATTTTCGAGATGAAGAGCATCAAAATGTACTTCTTTTTATTGATAATATCTTTCGATTTACACAGGCGGGTTCAGAGGTTTCCGCATTATTGGGGCGTATGCCGTCCGCAGTGGGATATCAGCCTACGCTTGCTACAGAGATGGGAGAGTTGCAGGAACGTATTGCTTCTACAAAAAAAGGTTCTATTACTTCTGTACAAGCTGTTTATGTACCGGCAGATGATTTGACAGACCCGGCACCCGCGACCACCTTTGCTCACTTGGATGCAACTACCGTTTTATCCAGAAAAATTGTAGAACAGGGTATCTATCCAGCGGTAGATCCACTGGAATCCAATTCCAGAATTTTGGAGGCGGATATTGTGGGAGAAGAGCATTATCAGGTAGCAAATAAAGTCAGAGAAATTCTTCAAAAATATAAGGAACTACAAGATATTATAGCTATTTTAGGTATGGAAGAATTGGCAGATGAGGATAAACTGACTGTTATGAGAGCTCGTAAAATCCAAAGATTTCTTTCTCAACCCTTTTTCGTGGCAGAAAATTTCACAGGTATTTTGGGAAAATATGTGCCTTTAAAAGATACTATTTCGGGCTTTAGAGCTATCATTGATGGGAAAATGGATGATTTTCCCGAGTCTGCTTTCTTTAATGTAGGAACTATTGAAGAAGTCATTGAAAAAGCTCAAAAAGAAGAAAACTAAGGAGAGCTGATATGAGTGATTTTAGGTTGAGGATTATTGCGAGCAATGGTATCATGTATGAAGGAAGAGGGAAAAAACTGATTTTTACGACAACTGATGGCTTGTTTGAAAT
>DATCYL010000090.1:0-6625 GCA_036570305.1 Lachnospiraceae bacterium | reverse complement strand
CATAGATACTTCGGGAATCCCTTTCCTAATTTGCATTGTTATGCTTTATTTTTCTTTTCGAGTGATGGTTTTAAAAGAAGTAAATCTCATTCGGGGAAGAGATAAAAGTCCTGTTAAAGAAAAAGATGCCTATGCTAAGGAAATGGGAATATTGATGATTTTGTTTGCCTTGGCTTCCTTGATTATGGGAGTGTTATTACTTTTCGATACTTTTGTAGCAGTGGCATTTATCAGCGTGACAACTATAGTGATTGCTTATCGATGGAATAAGATAAATGTAAAATATTAAAAATAAGTGAAAGAAACATCCTTGGAGGTTTCTTTCACTTATTTTGCCTATAAAAACAAATAAAATAAGGGCTGATAAAGCGATGGAGGGCTTTATGACGGAATTGTATTCTATATTGTTTGTGGATGATGAGGAAGATGTAATCTCTGTAATTATGAAAAAATTGGATTGGGAAGCTATGGGATATCGGGTTTTAGGATATGCTAAAAATGGGATGGAAGCACTTGAAGTGGCAGAGGAGATGATGCCTGATGTGGTAATGACAGATATCAAAATGCCGTACATGGATGGGCTGACTTTAAGTAAAAAATTAAAAGGGCTTTATCCGGATGTGAAAATCGTGATTTTTTCGGGTTTTGATGAATTTGACTATGCTAAGGAAGCAATCAAGCTGGAAGCGGAAGAATACATCTTAAAACCGATTCGTGCTGTGGAATTACAGGAGGTCTTTGAAAGAGTAAAAAAGGCCTTGGATAAGGAGCGAGATGAAAAGAGAAATATAGAAAAATTGCAAAATTACTATCAGGAAAGCCTTCCTCTCTTACAAAAAAATTTTCTTATGGCATTGGTAGAGGGAAGAGTTCTGGCAAGGGAGATAGAGGAATATAAGGAAAATTATCAATTAAGTTTGATGGGACCTTATTATGTTGTCATTCAACTTCATATAGGAAAAACAGGTGATACACAGGGGGTAAGCGGGGTACTTCTTTCGGCATCGGTAGAAAAACTGGTCAAAGAACAGTTAAAAGAAAATGAAACGGTAAATGAATTTTCTTATATGGGTGATATTTTTCTTCTGGTACAATTACAGAATCAGGAAAAAATCAAGACATTAATTGATAGAACTGATGCATTTTGCCGTCTTGCAAAGAAAATTTGTAAGGCAAATGTCACTGCCGGGATTGGATATCTGGTAGATTCCTTAGAAGACTTACCTATTTCTTATAAAGGTGCAATGAATGCTGTTTCTTACAGAGTTCTTTATGGTTCTCAAAAAGCAATTGCCATTGAGGAAATTGCCCCTACGGAAAATGAACAGGAAGCATGGGAAGAGCAGGCAATTTATAGGATTTTTAAGAAGATAAAATTAGGAAGTGAAGCCGAATTTAAGGAAGCTATTTGTGATTGTATTCAAAAGGTGGAAAAAATGAGAGCGATCCCTCAATCCTATCAGTTTTTTGTTATGGAATTTATCACCTATGTATTTCGTTTTGTAAATAATAACAGTATTGGTCGGGAAGAAATATTTAAAGAAGGAAGCGATGTTTATAAAACAGTATTGGAATTTGAATCGGTAAATCAACTAAAGGATTGGATGATAGAGACTGCCTACAAGTTGCAGGCAAAGATTCAAGAGCAAAGAGAGGGGACGACCAAATCTTTTGTAAAGAGTGCCAAACAATATGTACAAGACCATTATGCGGAAGTGGATTTGGGCTTAGAGAGCCTTTGTAAGACACTGGGGGTGAGTGTGGCTTATTTCTCTACCGTTTTTAAAAAAGAAACGGGAAAAACATTTATTAATTATTTAACCGAAGTAAGGATGGAAAGAGCAGCCCGCCTTTTATTGGAAAATGAAGATAAAACATATATCGTTGCAGAAAAAACAGGTTATCAGGATCCTAATTATTTTAGCTATGCATTTAAAAAATATTTCGGACAGTCCCCGTCGAAATATAGGCAGGGAAAGATAGACAGATGAAAAAGATAATTAAAAATTTAAGTAGGCTTAGAATGCTTGTGTCTGACAAAGTGCGTCCGAAGGGAATTCAAATGACGATTGCTATTTCCTTTACACTTATGGCAGTTATCAGTATGACTGTGTTGGGGACTACTTTGTATGGACAGTTCGCTAATCGAACAGAAAGTATGAATCAGGAATCTACCAAGAGACTATTAAATCAGACTGCGATAAATTTAGAAGACTATTTGCGAAATATGCGCCGTATCTCCGATGCCATGTACTATAGTGCTATTAAAGATAAAGATTTTTCGGTAGATACAATGGATGAGGAAATGAATCTTTTGTATGAAGCAAATAAAGATAATCTGATTAGTGTGGAATGTTATACAAAAGATGGCAAATTAATCAGTTCTGCTCCGGTTTCCACCCAAAAAAAGGATGTGGATGTAAGAGGGCAGGAGTGGTTTAAAAATGCACTTGGGCAAATCGAAAATCTGCATTTTTCTACACCGCATGTGCAAAATTTGTTTGATGACCCCACTTATCGCTACTATTGGGTGCTTTCACTTAGCAGGACGGTAGAGTTAAATACCAAGGGAGAAAGTAGCCTTGGAGTTCTTTTGGTGGATATGAATTATTCCAGTGTGGAGCAAATCTTAGAAAAGGCTAATAAAGACAATTCACTGGAATATATGTATTTGATGGATGGGAAGGGAGAGATTATTTATCACCCTAAACAAAAGTTGATTTATAATCAACTCTTTTTTGAGAACAACAAAAAAGCGGTAGACTATGAGGATGGCTATCACGAAGAGGTTTTTGAAAAAGAAAAAAGAGAAGTAACCGTAAAAAGTATCAGTTATACAGGATGGAAGCTTATCAGCGTATCACCAAAGACTTCTTTTCAGTTGACTCTATCCAATACCAAATACTTTGTGATTATGTTAGTAACATTAGCACTCTTGGCAAATATTTTATTAAACCAGCTAATCTCGGCAAGAATTGCAAAACCTCTAAATCGCTTAAACGATTCTATCAAGGATTGGGAAGCCGGGAATTTGAAACCGGATATTTATGTGGGCGGTACTTTAGAAGTAGAGCATTTGGGGAAAACTTTGCGTTCTACAGTAGGGCAGATTCGCCAACTGATGAATGATGTGTTTTTGCAACAAGAAGAAAAGAGAAAGAGTGAACTGGAAGCCTTACAATCGCAAATTAATCCGCATTTTTTATATAATACCTTGGATTCTATTGTGTGGATGATTGAGGGAGAACACTATGATGATGCCGTTTATATGATTACAGAATTGGCAAGTCTTTTTCGTATTAGTTTGAGTAAGGGAAAAACGATTATTAGCATAGAAGATGAAATAAAACATGCTAAAAATTATATGAATATCCAAAAAAAGAGATACAAGGATAAATTTTGTGTATCCTTTTTGGTAGACGAAGAGATCCTACAGTGTATTACAGTGAAACTTATCCTGCAACCTCTTTTGGAAAATGCCATCTACTACGGTGTAGGAGAGGAAGAGGAAGAGAGTGAAATAGTTGTAAGAGGCTATAGAAAAGAGGATAAAATTTATTTGGAGGTAGAGGATAGCGGCAGAGGGATTATGCCAAGTCTTTTGCCACATCTATTAGAAGATACGGAAAAGAAAGACAAAGGGATACAAAAAAAGGGTTCCGGTGTGGGACTGGTGAATGTTCATAACAGAATTTACTTACGCTTCGGTACAGGATATGGTCTTGAGATTCATAGTGAATTAGACGAGGGAACTTTGGTAAGAGTTTGTCTTCCCTGCATTTCTTATGAGAGTTATCAGACGAAAAAAGCAAAAGATAAGAAAGAGAAGAAGGGAGAGGGGAAATGAAAAGAAAAAAGTATTTATATCTGATTATTTGCATGCTTCTTTTAATCATTGCCATCTCTGCCTATAAGATGCTGGAGGTGGGAAACAGAGAGGAAAAAAAACAGATTTCAGTGATTGTGGATAACAGCAATGATCTTCGCTGGTCGGCTTTTAAAGAGGGATTAAAGCAAGGAGAAATCGAGACCGATTCCCAGGTAAATTTAGTATCTACAGAGAAGCTTTATAGTTGGAGAGAAGAAAAAAAGCTGATCCAAAGAGAGATAGAAAATGGCTCTAAGGCCATTATTTTGGAAGTGACAGAAGATAGCAATGTAGCGGATTATTTTGAAGAATTGTCTAAAAATATCAAAATAGTGCTTTTAAATTCTAATATTTATGCGCAGAGAGAGTATACGCTTGTGACTCCCGATAATGAAAAAATAGGGAAAATTTTAGGGGAGGAAATCCTAAAAGAGGAAGCCAAAAAGGCGACAAGTAAAAAGCTTCGCGTAGGTGTGTTTTGTGGAAATGAAAAACAGGACGGGATGGCAAAAAGGTTACAAAGCTTTATGAAAGTTTTAGGAGAAAAGGAAATAAAACCTGTCTGGGTTATTTATAATCGTAGGGAAAATTCTTACTTAAGTTTGGAAAATAAATTAAGTAAGGAGCAGGTAGATGTTTTGGTATGTCTTGGCAATGTAGAAACGGAACTTGCTGTGGATGAGTTGGAAAAGCAAAAAACGATAGAAAGTAAACTATATGGTGTGGGATGTTCAGAAAAATTGATTTATCACTTGGACAAAGGAAATATTGAAAAGCTTCTTGCTCCAAATGAATTTCGTTTAGGCTATCAAAGTGTAGTGTCTGCCAAAAAAATGATGGATTACTATTTACAAAAAGATAGTACCGGTTTTATTGACTTTACTCTGGTAGATAAGGATTCTGTATATGATAAGGAAAATCAAAAAGTATTATTTCCAATCGTACAATAAGGAGAATTTATGAAAAATATACATAAAAAAATATTGTTGGCGATATTTACTTTTATTCTTTTATTAGGAATGAGCGGATGTCACAAGCTTTCTAAAAGAGAAGAAACAAAAAGTATTAAAATAGGAATTAGTGTTTATAATCAATATGATACCTTTGTGTCACAGCTGATGGAACATTTTAATCAGCAGGTAAGCAAAAAAGAAAAAGAATCGGGTTATGCTATCAATGTGGAGATCTATAATGCCTCCTCCAGCCAATCGACACAAAATGATCAGGTGGAGGACATGATTGAAGATGGCTGCCAAGTGATTTGTGTCAATTTAGTAGACAGAACAGAACCGTCTACTATTATTGAAGCGGCGAAAAATGCTAATGTGCCGGTCATCTTTTTTAACAGGGAATTGGTAGAAGAAGACTTAGAGCGTTGGGAGGGGCTTTATTACGTGGGAGCCAAGGCTATAGAGTCCGGGATTTTGGAGGGCGAAATTGTGGCCCAAAGATGGAAAGAAGATTCCTCTATGGATAAAAATAAAGATAATAAGTGTCAGTATATCGTTTTGGAAGGAGAGGCAAGCCATCAGGATGCAGTGGTAAGAACAGAATATTCTGTCAGCACTATGGTAGCTATGGGACTTGAGGTAGAAAAAGTTGGTTATGCTATCTGTAATTGGAATCGTTCTCAGGCAAAAACAAAATTAGAAAAATTATATCCTCAAATAGGAGAATCTCTGGAACTGATTTTGGCAAACAATGATGATATGGCACTGGGAGCCATTGATGCTTTGGAAAGTTTAAATATCCCTATAAATGCATGGCCTAAAATTATAGGGATTGATGGAACGGATGTGGGTCTAAAGGCTGTAAAAGAAGAAAAAATGATAGGGACTGTTTACAATGATAAAGAGGGGCAGGCCAAAGAAATGTTGAATCTTGCTTTTGCCATTGCAAAAGGCGACGATCTTTCAGATTTAAGTCTCGATGAGGGAAAATATATAAGGAAACCGTACGAGAAAGTGACTTTAGATAATTTATATCAGTATTTAAAAGAAGAATAAAAAAGAGTCCGCAAAAAGGAAAAACCTTTAGCGGACTTTTTTGACAAGTCAAGTAATTACATGTTATACTTCGATTACAAATCGAAATATGAATCAGGGGGTATCTCCCCACTATTTCCCAAAATTATAATTACATAGAGAGGGTGAAGATAATTAAGGAAACATATTCACTAAAGCCTGTTGAACTTATGAAAAGCTATGAGATTTTATCGGGCGGTAAAACTGTGGGACTTATAGGAAGGCATAAAAGGCTGGATAAGAAAGTTTTTTTGAAAAAAAGGAAAATCCATCCATTTGTTCAGATAAAAGGGTTAGAAAAAGAAATTCTCTTGCAGGCAAAAAACAGAGGCATTCCGTCTGTTTTTGATGAGGTTATGATAGAGGATGAAACCTATCTTGTAATGGATTACATAGAGGGGAAATCTTTAGAGGAATGTTTAAGGGAAGGAGAAATGACATTTTTTTTATTTGAAAGTCTCATAGAGACGATGGTAGATTTGCTTTTCTATTTTAGAAGTTTTAAAAGGGGGATTGTTCATGGAGACATAAAACCTTCCAATATCATGGTATCTAAAGAAGAAATTTTTTTGATCGATTTTGACAGTAGTGTTTTTGAAAATCAATCCGGTATATTATTGGGCTGTAGCCCTAAATATTTACCGCCATGGTTTAAGAAAAGGAAAGGGGAGAGAAAAAATATAGGTCCTATTTTGGATTTATACGCCTTGTTATTGACCCTGCTTGAATGTCT
>DATCYL010000089.1:0-4210 GCA_036570305.1 Lachnospiraceae bacterium | reverse complement strand
GAAGCTATATTTATTAATTACAATATTTTTTACAATATAAGTGACCTTAAAAAACAGGTTTATTTTGAATAGAAAGTGAGGTGATTGGCAATGGCTAAGAATTCTAAACAGACATCCAAAGTAGTTGCTTCAAAAGCAAGTAAAGTTCTTCGTGATGGACGTTATAGCAAAACTTCTAAGTCTGTAGCTGGTAGTGCACTGGCACAAACAAAAAAGAGCACAAGGTAAGCTCTAAAAAATAACCTTATATATAACTAAGTAGTGACTGATTTATATTAATCGGCCTACAAACAATTAAATCACAGAGCCTGATTAGCTATAGGGCGACTGGGATACATCATTTGGCACTCATGGATTTAACCATGAGGTGCTATGTGAAGTACCTCTATTTTTCTATGGCTATTTTAGGCATATCAAGGTCGGTACTTCATATAGTATCGACCTATTTTGTATTCCGGCCCTATCTGCTAACAGCAGAAAGGACAGGAAATTTTATGACAAGAAAATTTAAAACATCAGAAAAGAATCGTATTAACTATGTATATTACACAGCAGATGGCAAGAAAATTGTAATAACACCAGGAGAAAATGGAGTAACGGAAGAGATGATTACACTACTTCATACCTATGATGATGAAGAAGTGGATGCAGGGCGTAGGGAAGATTATCATGTGCCGGTTAGATTTGAAGGATATTCAGATGACGAAGGTTTAGAGCTTGAAAGCAGAAATTCATATCTTGCAGACTCATTAGCAGACCCACTTGAGAAGCTGATGAAGGCTATTAAAGAGGAAGAGCTTGAAACGAAGATTGGTAATCTGAAGACTGCTTTATCTACACTTACGGGAAAACAGCGAGAAACGATAGAAAAGAAGTTTTTCAAAGGTATGACAAATACAGCCATTGCTCTTGAAGAGGGTGTGAGTGAAGCAGCCATAAGAAATAGACTCACAAAAATATATAAAAATCTTGAGAAAAAGATTTAAGAGGAGGGGGTTCGAATCCCCTTCTTTTTTTGCATATACACAGAGGGAGAGAAAAAATCCTTCGGAAAGGAGAAAGCAATATGAAGCACAAGGTATGTATCAAAGTTGCAAAAGCAGATGGTATGGCAGAGCCGGTGGTTAGAAGTAAGAGTCTTCGTATTAGAAGAAAAATTTTAGATTTTTTCTTTGGACCTAAGGTTAATGTACTTGTTTTATCTAATGGTGATTCTGTTCAGACCGTTGAGATTAGGGAGCTTAGAAATGGAGGTGAGTAAAATGGACAGAAAATTGATGCTTGATGTAGCAAAGCAAATGCGAAAACTCGCAGATTCAATAGAGGCTTTATCTACTGAAGAAAATGTAAAGGTAAGCGAAAGTGTGGAGAAAGCTACATCACTTGAAGATGTAAGGGCAGTACTTGCAAAAATCAGTCAGTATGGTTTAACAGCTGAAGTTAAAAAGCTGATTGAAAAGTATGGAGCTACTAAGCTATCGGATGTAGACCCTAAAAATTATCAGAAGTTATTGGAAGATGCAAAGGAGATAAAAATTGAGTAAAGGACATTCTATTTTATCCCCATCAGGATCACATAGGTGGCTAAACTGTACCCCTAGTGCAATGCTCGAACAAGAATTTGAAAACAAGACAACCGAGGCAGCAGAAGAAGGAACAGTAGCACATGCATTTTGTGAACATAAACTTCGTAAATCCTTAAAGCTTAGGAGCAAACGACCTGTATCTGATTATGACAGTGATGAAATGCAGGAATGCACTGATTCTTATGTGGATTTCGTAAATGAACAGCTTGAAATTGCAAAACAGCGTTGTAATGATCCTCTTATTCTCATAGAAGAAAAAGTAGATTTTTCTAGATATGTACAAGGAGGATTTGGAACAGCAGACTGTTTGATAATTTCAGACGATGAACTTCACATTATAGACTTCAAATATGGTCAGGGAGTTCTTGTGGATGCCTATGACAATCCGCAGATGAAATGCTATGCACTTGGAGCACTTGAAAGCTATGACAGTCTTTATGACATTACTAATGTAAGTATGAGCATTTTTCAGCCAAGAAGAGAGAATGTTTCAACATGGAAAACCACAGTAACCGAACTAAAAGACTGGGCAGAAAATGTACTAAAACCTAAAGCTGAACTAGCTCTTAAGGGTGAAGGTGAATATAGGTGCGGAGAATGGTGTAGGTTCTGCAGGGCAGCAGTAAGGTGTAGAGCTAGAGCTGAAGAAAAGCTGAAACTTGCTGAAGAAGAGTTTAAGATGCCACCACTTATAAGCGATACAGAAATTGAAGAAATCCTAAAGGTAATACCGGACTTAACCAAATGGGCAACAGACATTCAAAATTATGCTCTTGATATGTCGGTAAATCATGGTAAAGAGTGGTCTGGTTTCAAAGTTGTAGAAGGTAGGTCGGTTAGGAAATATAGGGATGAGGATGCCGTTATCAAAAAAGCCAAAGAAAGTGGATACACAGATATATTTAAGACCAGCCTAATCACCTTAACGGAAATGCAGAAACTGATGGGAAAGAAAAAATTTGATGACCTTTTGGGAGATTTAATTATAAAACCAAAAGGTAAGCCGACACTTGTACCTATAGAGGACAAAAGACCGGCTATGAAGCTAGAAGATGTTAGAAATGAATTTAATGAAATAACGGAGGAAAATTAAAATGGCAATTAGTAGAACAAAGGTAATAACAGGCAAAGACACAAGACTTTCATATTTTAATGGTTGGGAGCCTAAATCAATTAACGGTGGCCCAGAAAGATACAGTGTATCTGTATTAATTCCAAAGGATGATACAGAAACTTTAGAGCAGATTGAAAAGGCGATTGATGCTGCAATTGAAGAAGGTATTGGCAAGTTTGGTGGGAAAAAGCCAAATAAAAAGGCAATTAAACTTCCACTTAGAGATGGTGACACTGAGCGTGATGATGAGGCTTATCAAGGACATTATTTCATCAATGCAAATAGCGTGACGCCACCACAGATTGTTGATAAGGCAGTGAAACCTATCCTTGATAGAAGTGAAGTTTATTCAGGCTGTTATGCTAGAGTATCTCTGAATTTTTATGCTTTCAATTCTAACGGGAATAAAGGTGTGGCTTGTGGTTTAGGTAACATCCAGAAGATTAGAGATGGTGAGATGCTTGGTGGAAGAACAAATGCTACGGATGATTTTACAAGTCTTGAAGATGATGACTTCTTAGCCTAGGAGGTGCCAAATGACGAAAATAGAAAATTTAATGCTTGCCGTATGCTTTGGAGCCGTTATGGGACAACTTATAGCTAACATATGTATTTTAATAAAATACTGGATGAAAGATCGTAAATTAAAGAAAAAGCTGGAGGATAAGAATTATGAATCTAATTGATTGGTTTGTTGCTATATTTATCGGTACATGGCTCTTTGATTTCGTAGTAAAGACACTTGTAAGTCTGTATCTGGATATTAGAAATAAGATAAAAAGATAGAATGAGGGGTGGCACTAATCTGCCACCCATATTTTGTTGGAGGTGAAAAATGAAATCTATCAGTATAGACATAGAAACATATAGCAGTGTGGATTTAAGAAAAGCCGGTGTATATAAATATGCTGAGTCTGATGATTTTGAAATCCTTTTGTTTGCCTATAGTGTAGATGGTGGTGAAGTTAAGGTTGTGGATCTGGCAAAAGGTGAGGAAATACCTAAGGAAATCATAGATACCTTAACGGATGAAAGCATTTTTAAATGGGCATTTAATGCACAGTTTGAAAGGGTTTGTTTATCAAGATATCTAAGGGACAAAGATAGTAGTAAAGTTATATTCTTAAATCCTGTTTCTTGGAAGTGTACTATGATTTGGTCTGCCACACTTGGACTTCCATTGTCACTTGAAGGAGTAGGGGCGGTTCTTGGATTGGATAAACAAAAGCTAAGTGAAGGGAAGAACCTTATTAACTATTTTTGTAGGCCATGTAATCCTACGAAGTTAAATGGTGGGAGATGTAGAAATCTATATTTTCATGATGAAGAAAAATGGGAGAAATTTAAGGAATATAACAAAAGGGATGTTGAAGTAGAGATGGGGATTCAAGCAAAGTTATCAAGTTTTCCTGTGCCTGATGAAATTTGGGTTGAGTTTTATTTAGACCAAGAGATTAATGATAGAGGGATAGCGATTGATCCAGTCCTAGTTGAGTCTGCGATAAAGCTT
>DATCYL010000088.1:0-3514 GCA_036570305.1 Lachnospiraceae bacterium | reverse complement strand
CATTTTCCTCGCCTACTTCTTTTGCCGAGTAAGAAATCTCCTTCTTCGTTACCGAGTCATATTTCAACAAGTCTGTAAACTTATCCTGCCAAGCATTATTTTCATTTAAGACTTTTGTCTGGCCTGTCGCCGTTTCATCTTTATAAAGCTCTACTACAATCTCAGACTTCTCCTCATCTTTTGCTCCAACCCAAGTTTTTACAACCTCCAAACTCGTTTTTTCAGGCTCCGGCTGAGGTGTCGGTTCAACATCTTCTTCTCTTCTGTTAATAATAGTTCCTTCATTGTAAGAAACTGTATAATTATGTCCATCTATTGCGATTTTATTATTCGTTTCTCCTAACTCTTTCACAGAATACGAATAATTTTCTTTTGTATCAGGATTTACCTTTAACAATCCCTCAAAGCTTGCTCTCCACTGGCTTTCTTCGCTTAGAGTACGTGTTAAACCGGTTGCTTCTCCATTTTTATACAACTCTACCTCAACTTTTTGAGGAATCTTTACCTCTGCCTCAGATATTGCCGGTTCTCCGGATTCCGTTTCATAAAATACAGGTTCTGCATGAGACATATTTTCCCAAATTTTATTGACCACAAAATCTATTTTTTCGGGCTTCGGATCCGGCACCTTAGCCACCTTATCTACCATAACTATCGGGGCGTCTCCTACTAAGGTAGTTTCTCCTACTTTAATACTTCCATCTTTTTCCACGCTAAAGTGAATTGTGGTTGCTATTTCATATCCATCCGGGGCTCCTGCCTCTACCAGTTTGTATGCTCCTGCTTCCAGGGCAAACTCTTCTACTTTTCCTGTGGACTCCCACTTGTGTACCGGCTCTGCTTTTGTCTCATCATCTGCTTCTTTAAAGACTTTAAGACTGGCTCCCTTTAGCTCATCCCCTGTTTCAGATAAGGCTTTTTTACTTACCCTTACCGGATAAGTTTTAGGCTTGTCCGGCTTTTCCTGATTCACTACCTTATAGTGACCTTCATCGATTTTTGAGAGTGTCGCCAAGAATATTTTTCCACCAAACATAACTTCTACAGGCTTATCAAGCTGCAATTCCACTTGTTCTTCCATGAAAGAGAAATTTTTAAAGTCGGCTGAAATATAATAGTCATTTGTCTTAACAGAATTCGTAAACTCATGATCTTCTCTAATATCTTGACCCTTTTCATTCCATGCTCTTAAATAGATTCTTGTCTTTAGCGAAGCATCTTTTAATTCTTTTCCTTCTTTATCTTGCCATTCCTTATCTACCCTTACAACATTCATCAATGCATTATCAATAGCTTGACTATATACATTATTTCCTTCATCCTGCCAGGTAAGATGCTTATAAATCGCTTCATACGTAGCATTATTTAATGTAACATATTTTACAAATTTTTCATTTTTTGCATCTAGCTCATAAACTTTATAAGACTGATACTCACTCTTTTTAATGCCTTCCCAAACAAGTTCATGTTTATCCGGACTTAAAGTTTGAATTGTTTTAACTTCCAATCTATCATTTTTAAACAAAGCAAACCTTGTTTCAGGGTGTCCTTGCTTTTCCTGCTTATCCCAAGTCTTTTTCACCTTTAAAGTTACAAGTTCTTCTTTTACTTCTTTTTTATTTGTAAATGTAATCGTATTGCCTGTAAATGCTATTCCCTCAACAGTTTTGCTCTTTTGCGTAAGTGCATCCTTGTTTACTGAAAAAACAATATCTTCATCAATCTTTGCATATCCATCCGGAGCCGCAAGTTCTCTTAAAATATATTCTCCTTCTTCTAATTTAAGAGTCACATCCTTAGTTCCCGTAATAAATGTCTTTATAGGATTAATCTCATCCGCCTTTTTGTAGATAGCAAATTCAGCACCCTCTAGATATGCACCCTTATCATCTAGCTTTTTAAAAGTTATATCATATTGCGGATTTTGTTTCTCATCATACACAACCAACATAGTTTCCGGCAAATTCATTGCCTTTTCAAATGTATAGTCTTTCGGAACTTCCTGTTTTTTCCAACTGCCGTCTTTTTGTTTTATTTCAATCCAGTAGGGTCCATCCAGGCTATTCAAATCCCCCATCACTCTAAATACAATGGGTTCCGTCTTTTTATAACCATTTGGAGCCTCGGTCTCTATCAGAGTAAATACATCTCCAAACTTTTTATTGTAGTTTCTTAAATTAAAGGTGGCTCCAGAAAATTCTAATGGAAACTCTCCAAATTCATCAATATTAAGATTATTTGTCAAAATTTTTCCGTTTAGTCCCTCGCCCTCACGTATTTCCAGCTTCGCTCCGGTTAACACCTTCGGCTGAATTTTCCCATCAATTACGGCTGCCTTAGTGATACTGATTTCGTTATCTCTTCCATAAGGATTTTCCGGTGGTTTGGGAAGTGGCATATCCTGTCTTGTCACTAAAAGATTTTGATAACGATTTCCGGACTCTTTTGCACTTTGCTCTGTAGTAAATAAGTCCATGGAAAAAGCGTCATCCGCTTCCTGCAATTCTTTGCCAATTAACTTTTTATAAACATTTACTTTTAGTGTATTGGTTTCTTTTGAGTCTCCGCTTGCCAATGCAAACGCAGCTTTATAGTACTCTTCCGGGTCAAATTTATCTGTATAATGCCATACAGCCCACTGAGTAACTTCTCTAAACAAACCGTCCATTTGTGTATCTTTTATATAGTTTTGTTTAAACTCATTAGAAAGTTGACTCTTATTGTTTGGATACCCATGATATAAAACTCTTTTTAAGTCCTTTATCAAAGTTTCCTGTGCTGCTGTATCATTAATAGGATGATACAATGATTGCCCATAATCATTAGGTGTCCCGTCTGTCTTTTGATAATAAATCGTATCATCGGTTATTCTTGCGGGTGCTTCTCGCTTTTTATTATAGCAATAAGCTACAAACCTCTCCTGTGTATTTTCTTTTCCAAGATAAAATGCAGCCGAGTAGCTTCCTTGTGCCTCTGACCAGGCAAGATACTTATCTGTATTTGCAGCCTTTGCCACATTTAATCCGAAAGAAAGATTACTAATCATTGCTAAAGCTAAAAACAATGTCATTAGTTTTTTCAATTTTCCTTTCATGCTTCTTATCCTTTCCATCGTATTCTCTACTAAAAAACTAGAGTTAGTGTATTATAATATAACATAAAAAGAAAATACTTTCTACATTTTCCCCCTATCCATACGTTTGCATATTGCTTGTTTACTAAAAAAATACTAATGTTATTATAATTTTCTGCATAAATCCAGTGGATTTTTCTTACATATATCTGGGTTTTGTCATACTTTCTCCAATATTATGGTTGATAGCCATTTTTAATAGTCTAAAACAAAATGAACAACAAAGACCACCAATTGTCGGTGGTCTTTATAGATAGTTATATACGAAATTTTTGTATTTATATAGGTCTTTTATTGTTCTCCTACTGTAATGACCGTTTTTCCCTTTGAATGTCCATTTGCCACCTTCTCTAAGGCAGCATTTACTTCATTGAATGGATA
>DATCYL010000087.1:0-7250 GCA_036570305.1 Lachnospiraceae bacterium | reverse complement strand
GACTCCAAAGGGAGGAATCTCTTTATTTACAATGTTTTCATCTTCCTCTTCTAAAAAGTTTTCTACTCTTATTTTTTGCTCCGCCTTTTCCTCAACAAAAGGAGTATAAACAAGTTCTTTTATGACTTTAAAGGATAAATGCTCTTTGGAACTTTCTCTATAAATATCATAGGTCAGTTTTATACCTCGCTTATCTTTATGGTCTGCCCTGGTCAAGAGATATTCCATGAGTCTTTGAAACTTATCCTTTATTTTTCCACTGGGAAAAGGTAATACTAAAAACGAAATCTTTTCTAAATTTTTATCCAAATAAATAGCATTTGCCTGTAAAAATAAATATTCCGAAGGAATCAAATACTCTTCCAGATATTCCAGACTTTTTATTAAAGTTCCTATCAACCGTTTTAAAAAGCTTTCCTCCAAGTCATCCCCTCGCAACAAATCCTCTAAGGGCTGTAAATCTGTAATATCATAAGAAATATAGGTTTGCCCATTCATATTTTCCATGAAAAAATCTAAAATATTAGGACTTTTATTATCTTTTAACATTTGATAGACATATTCCGTAATTATTTCCTGAGAAATTACATGCAATTCTAAAAAGGTACGATTCCATTCTTTTCTTATTCTCACTTCATAGTTCGCCAAATTCTCTTTTTCTATTTTTTTGTTAAAACTCTCATCTGTCGTATAAATATCACCGGTTTTATAATCTTCCTCGTCGTCTCTTCCCTGATTTTCCATTGAAATCCTCCCCACACTGCCTTTGTCTCACCCTCTATCAGAACCTTTACTTTAAATTTGTCGCTTTTTTCGCTTGTTTTTAACGAAAAAATTGCAAAGGGTAAATTACTTTTTAATTGCTCCAATTTTATTTTCATTTCTTTTTGACCGTTATGGTCTCTTTGAACAGATGCTATAAGACCGTCTAAAGCCACCTCCTCCACAGCCACCCTTGCCCATAAGCAATGATAACTGTGAAAATTTATATAGATTAACCCTATAATCACATACAAAATGATAGGCATTAAAAGAGCACATTCCACCGTAATACTCGCCGTTTTTATCTTTCTTTTCATAGCAGTGCCTCCAAAAAAAGTCCTAAAAACAAAAAAGGAATATAGGGAATACGAATTTCCTTTTTGTTTTTTACAACAACATACAAAAGTACAGAAACCAAAAAGAGTATTATAAAGGAGTAAAGTAAAAGTCGAATCATAGCAAATAGCCCTAAGTAAAAACCTGTTAAAAGAACCATAAATCCATCCCCATAACCTATTTTTTCTCTCGTCAAAAAAGATATTCCAAAAAAACAAAGACCCAGTGTACTTCCAAGCAAAGCATTTCCCCATGAAATATCCTGATAAAAAATAAGAAATAAGACTCTAAGAACTATTCCCAACAGGCAAAGCCTTAGAGAAATTTCTCTCTTTTTTAAGTCTAAAAAGCTCTCTAACAATAAAACACAAAACAAAATCCCAAAAACTATTTTCTTTTCCAACGACTATCCCTCTTTTTCAAATTCTTCCACAGATTTTCCACTCATCTAAACCCCATTTTTCAAAAAACTTTCTTCTCTCTCTTTCCACAACTTCTTCACATACACTTCATAGGTTTTCTTCTTTCTACAAACCTTTACTGTCCATGCACCTTTCCACACCTTGTGCAGGCAGTTAAGCCTTGAAGCTCCTTACTATCCACCAGACGTCCTGACCTTTTTAGCCCGCTGCAATTTTTATCCATATGATAGGCATTCCCTCTAGATGTGATATAAACACTTTCCCCATGATAACTCCCACACTTTTCACAAACCTTATAATGATTGCCATAGGCATTGCGTTTTTCTTTAATACTATTCTTTGACATTTCTATGACGGATACATTGATATAAGAACATAGGGCATCTTTATGATAAACACTCTCATAATCACTTACATAGACCATATCAGATTCCTCTATTAGTTTTTCTGCACTGCCCTTTTCATAGCCTGTCCATGCACGCACCCTACCACTTACCCAAAAGGAAAGATCTTTTATAGGAAATACTTGCAAAGGAAAATGATAGCTTCCCCTATGACCCAAATCTATAATGCCGTCTTTACCGGCACTTTCACTTGACAAATAAGCATACATACCAAGTTCTTTTGCTTGCTCTGCGGTGTCTACACTTTCCTTTACCTGGGCTTTTACTGCATATATAAAACAAATCAAAGTCAGCATAGCCATAAAAAACAACGGTAGGACAAGGGCTGTTTCTATAGTAAGCCCTCCTCTCTTCAAGAGGCAGAGGGATGCGCTTTTCTGTGCGTGAAGAGAATGGGTTTTATTTTTTATTTTTTGTTTTATTTTAGAAAAACGCATCCCTCTACCCCCTTACATATCGTATCCATAACCTCTGACTACCTCATAAACCTTTTTTCCCTCCGACTGTATGCTCATAAAGCCCTCTATATAGACAAGGCTATTATCTAATCTAAAATTTTCTTTTTTATATTCATTTCTCATCCTCTCCTCCATTAAATCCATACTTCGAAAAAGCACATCTTCCTGATTTTCTTTCAACAAAAGAATCCTCAAATACTCTTTATAAGATAGCCCCTCTTTGTTCTTTTTTTTCGTCTTTGTCTCTTCTACATTTGCCAGATTTTCTAAAGATAGCTTCCATGTCGATTTCCCTTTCATCAAGGGAATATTTCCCCCTGCCAGTAGCTCTTTTACATCCAAAATACTTTCTCCAAATGCCCAGCAAGCTAAAAGCACAAGCTCCAAAGCGGGCGACAGTGCAGGAAATCCTATGGATGAGGCTATAAGCCGGGCAAACGCTTCTGCTTCCTGTCTTTTTTCTCCATCCGAGTACAAATAGGCAAGGTTTGCCGCTTCCCGTATAAGCAATAGCTCATTTACCACCGCTTTTAAATTCTCTCTATCTTCTGTCTTTCCACCTATTAAATACTCTAATTGATATTGAAATTTTTCTTTTCCCTTATCTGTATATCCTTTAAACCTGCCCAAAAGATATTCCTGATATAGCAAATCCGAAACAGTCGAATCCACATCCTCATTTATAGCATAGCTTCCCATACCGCTCGCTAAACTTCTTTTTGAAAACAGAAGCTTATCATTTAATATTCCACCTGAAACTTCTGCTACATTCTCCAAAACCAGTGGTAAGACACCATCCGACTTTATCTTTGCAACACTTTCTATTGGATTTTTAAAGTCCGCTGGAACTTCTATTTTCTCCTCATTGCCATCATCCTCCTCTAAACTTTCTTCCCCAAAATTCACAGCTTCTGACATCTCTTCTTTTAAGGCCTCTTCCTCCTGCCTCTGTGCCGCCTCTTCCTTTAAAGTGTCATAATCCATTAGTGCCTGATCACTGCTTTGCCCCTTGTTTTTACTTAAAAGATCTTCTACAGCACGACTCTCTTTTAATAAACCTTTCACCTTTTCCTGCAAATAAGTATCTTTTACAGCATGAATAATCTGCCCTTTTAAGACTCTTCCTCCCCCATCACTTGCCAAAGCATATCCTGAAATCCCCCCTCCACTTCTTTCTATAGAGAGAAGTCCTCCTCCCCATAAAGCATTACTTTTCTCTGGACTCAGTATAGTTTTTTGATAATCTTTTAACTTACTGTTAATAATTCCCGCACGAAAGGTGGCACTTTCATAGCCCGCATCCAGCACGAAAACATCGAAAGCTTCCAGCATAGCCCTGTCATATTCCGCCATAAGAGAATATAAGCTTTGATCCATAGCACTAATTGCAAGTACTCTGGCAGCCATAATCTTGGCAGATAAAATCGTAGTGCAAATAAGACCGCAAATTAGACTCAACATTAAGCTTAAATACAAGGTTATGCTGGCTTTTTTCATACTCTTCCTCCCTTTTTCTACCTGAAAGTTTCTACCATATCGCTTAGATTCCCTTACTTTGACTGCTTATTTTCGACAATATGTCATTTACCAGACTTACCAACTGCTTTTTAAATATAATGACAAGCCCTATTAAAACAACTAAAATCAAAATAATCTCCACTACTCCTACCGCATCTTCTTCCAGACACATCTGTGTAATATCTCTCATACTCTCACCCCCTTTCCTTTTAAAAATTCATCATTGCCGGAACCAATAAAATCATAAAAATCAGAATCAACATAAGTATCATTGGAAGTAAAAGTTTGGTTCCCGCCTCTTCTGCACTTACCCGAGCCGCTCTTTTTCTGTCCTCAAAGGCATCTCTTGCCTCAGACTCTAAAAGCCTTAAGATACTGCCACTTCCCTTTTTTACATTTTGACTTAAAAGACTTGATAAAGTCTTATACTTTAAAAGACTGGACCGCTCTCCTAGGTGCACATATGCATCCATTTCACCAACACCCCGCTCCATTTCTTTTAAGGTATATAAAATTTCCTCATAAGCCCAACGTTTTTTCTCTTCTATCTTTCTTTTCTTTTGGTAATCCAAGCCAATTTTTCCCATAGCATTTCTAAGACTCATACCTGCCCCCAAAAGTAAAGTGAGTTTAGAAACAATTTCGGGATAATCCAAAAGCATCTGCCTTCTCTTTATCTTTTCTCTTTCTCGTCTTTTCTCCCTTTCCACAAAGGGAAGTATCCCGGAAAAAAGCAGTAAAAGCAGTAAAACTCCCACAAAATCCTTTGATTTTTCCTCATACCAGGATACCTGTTTCCCCTCCAGACTTTTAGGTAAGACATACTCTTTTTCTTCCTTAGAATCCTGATTTTCCTTTTGTGATACATCCTTTAGTCGCATATCCAGACTTTGAGATTCTCTGCTTAGAGGATATACCTTTATAGCCTGCCTATAATCATAAAGAGTTTCTTTAAAAAACAAACGACCGATAATCTCCAAATACTCTCCCTCCTTTGGGATGTCTTTTGCCAATTTCCCTTCCCAGCTTACCAAATCAGGATTACTGCTAATCCACTGAATCTCAATAGGATTTCCCTTCAAATTTGTTACCAAATTTAGAGGCTTTGTGATATGCATAAAGTCTTTGTTCTCCCCCAAAATAAGCTTCGGTAATTTTTCTAAGACTTCTCTCTGATAATTTTCAAGTTCTGTCTTAGAATACTGTCTCTCTTCTATTTCCAGTTTTATCCTTTGCCTTTGTCCATTCTCTCCTACTACTGCATAAACTTCCTGCTCATAGGTTCCCTGTCCATACTCCCTTCTTTTTAAAGTTTTTAAAGACTTTTGATTACCCATTTGATAATTTGCAAAAAACCCTAGAGTAAGCAAGAGGGTGAATATAATAATATACAGGCTTTGAATCAAAATTTTCGTAGAAAATCCTGAAAGATAAGGGGAACTCCTCTTTATTTTCTCTATCCTCTTTTCCAATCGCTCTTGCCAAATCATATTCAAAATTTTCTCCCTACACCTCAATATCTACAATATGACGCCCCCACAAGTAAGCAAAAATATACAAAGCCAATGCCAAAGTCATAAGCAGGATACCCGGTACGTTGTGGTAAAGACCTCTTAAAAATTCTTTCGACCCCAAGCGAAGATATAGAAGAATTCCTGCCGGCATAAAAGACATAATTGTCTGCTCCATTTGTTTTCCTTGCAAAGAAGCCCGTATCTCCTTTTTAATTTCTATCTTTTCTCCGGTTTTTACAGCGGTTTCTTCCAACGTTTTTGCTATATTTCCACCCATGCGCTTAGCTATTGTAAATACAGATGCAAAATTCATAATATCCTCCAGCCTGCTTCTCTTTGCCAAATCCATAAACAGTTCCTCCAGCGGGATTTGTAACTGCATTTGCTGACAAATTCTAAGTAATTCCTGCATAATGCAAGCCTCCTTGTCATAGACTTTTCCCAAATCCTGTCTACACTCTCGAACTGCATTTTCTATTGAGTAACCTGCCTGCATAGACACTCGAAGCGATGCCAACATATCTTTAAACTGTAAATTTAAACTTTCTTTTCTTCTTTTTATACAATTTTTCTTTTCCGCTTTGAAATAAAAGTATGCAAAGATAGGACTAACTATCAGAAACCACCATGAATCATAAAATAAATAGGATACTCCCAAACAAAGCCCCAAAACTTTTATGCTGTAAAAAATCCACTCTTTTTCGGAAAATGAATAGTCATCATAGAAAATTCTGTATTTTCCCTTATCTTTTAATCTTTTCCCGGTGAAAAAGCTCTTCTTTCTTATAAAGTTGTCCCTCACTGTCTCTTTCATATAAGATATGGATTTGAACTTCTCCCTGATCATAATCTATCACCTCCCCTATTTCCATAACCTTCCGCTTCCCCTCCCTATCCCTCCCCAAATGCACCAGAATCTCTATTCCGGATGCAATTTGTCTTCGTATCGCCTCCAGGGGCAGCTCCACTCCCATAAGTACCATAGTTTCTAAACGACTTACCATATCCTTAATACTGTTGGCATGTGCTGTACTAAGAGAACCATCGTGTCCGGTATTTAAGGCTTGCAATAAGTCAAGAGTTTCCTCTGACCTACACTCTCCTACAATAATACGGTTCGGTCGCATTCTCAGTGCCGTCTTTATCAAGTCTCGGATTCGAATTGTTTTGTTGCCTTCCACATTTGCTTCTTTTGCCTCCAAACGCACCAGATTGCTAATGCCTTGAATTTGCAATTCCGCACTATCTTCAATTGTAATAATTCTCTCATCTTTTGGGATATGGTTTGATAAGGCGTTAAGAAATGTTGTTTTTCCTGAAGAAGTTCCTCCTCCAATCATAATAGAATAACCTTTTGCTACCACCCTCTTTAAAAAATCTGCCGCTTCTTTGGTCAGGCTTTCTCTCTTTACTAAATCTTCCAGGGTAATGGCATGATCCGGAAATCTCCGTATGGTTAAAATAGGACCGTTTAAGGCTATGGGTGGCAAGACAACATTGACACGAGAACCGTTGGCAAGTCGTGCATCCACAATAGGGGAACTTTCATTCACCACCCTATTACAATCCCCCACAATCTGCTGAATTACATCCTCCAGCTTTGCTTTGGAAGTAAATTGTTTTTCCCATCGTTTTAATTTTCCTTCTCTTTCAATAAAAATATCTCTCCAACCATTGACCATAATTTCCGTGATAGAATCATCGGCAAGTAGCTCCTCCAAAACATCCAACTTACCTAAAGAAAAGTATAGACGTCTTCTAAGCTCTAAACGTTCTTTTAAGGTCAATGGAGACCTCCTACTTTCTTCTAGAATAAAACGATCAATATTTCGGTAA
>DATCYL010000086.1:0-2745 GCA_036570305.1 Lachnospiraceae bacterium | reverse complement strand
AGAAAACATCCCCATCAGGATTTTTTGCAGATTGATACAACGAATATCTTATTTATCTGCGGAGGTGCTTTTGCAGGTCTGGAGAAAATTATTGAGTCGAGAAAAGATAAAAAATCCATTGGATTTAATGCGGATATAAAGAAGGCGGAAAAATCTACACTGGATGAGGTTTTGGCGGATGTGATGCCTCAGGATTTTGTAAAGTTCGGTTTAATTCCGGAGTTTATCGGTCGTGTTCCGGTTGTGGTTTCTTTGAATGCTTTAGATCAAGAGGCGCTCGTCCGTATCCTTACAGAGCCGAAAAATTCTTTGACAAAACAGTATAAAAAGCTGTTTGCATTAGACGGAGTAGAATTAAAATTTGATAAAGAGGCCTTGGAAGCTGTCGCTAACCAGTCTTTAAGCAGAAAAACAGGAGCCAGAGGCTTAAGAGCTATTTTGGAAAAAAGTATGTTGAATTTAATGTATACAATCCCGTCCGACGATACGATTTGCTCTTGTACAATCACTAAAGAGATGATTGAAAATAAGGGGGAGCCTCTGTTGGAAAAAAAAGAGGAGACCTTTAAAAAGGAACAAAAAAATACAGGCAAAGAGGAGGCTGTCAAAAAAGACGCCTAATCTTTGGAAAGGGAAATGATGGAAATAAAAGAGACAAAGGTCCGGTATTTGCCCTCTATTGCACTTAGGGGGACAACAATCTTGCCGGAGATGATTGTTCATTTTGACATAAGCAGAGAAAAGTCTATCCGGGCGATTGAAGAGGCCATGATGGAAGAAGAGTTGATTTATCTAATCACACAAAAAGAGGCAGAAACTGAGGATCCCGGTCGGGATGATTTATATAGTGTAGGTACAATTGCTAAGATAAAGCAGGTAATGAAACTTCCTAAGGACACACTTCGTATTTTGGTAGAGGGGATAGAAAAAGCAGAGCTTTTAAGCTTAAGCAGACAAGATGATTATCTTGAGGCAGAAACTCTTGCTCTAAAAGAGGAGGACTTGGAAGTAACAGACAGTGTCAAGGTGGCTATGGCAGAAGCTCTAAAAAGTTTATTTGCCGATTATTGCAGTGGAAATCCCAGAATGGCAAAGGAATTAAAAGAACAGATTTTATCCTGTGAAAAGTTTGAGGATTTATTATCCCAGATAGGAATTAATCTTTTGGTGGATTTTAAAGAAAAGCAAAAGATTTTAGAGGCTCTTACTGTAGAAGAGCGTTATGAGACTGTGGGGATTTTACTTGGAAATGAAATTGAAAAAAATCGAATTAGAGAAGAGCTACAGCAAAAAATTAAAGACCGGATAGATAAAAATCAAAGAGAGTACATTCTTAGAGAACAGTTAAAAATCATTAAGGAAGAACTGGGCGAAGATACCAACTCTTCGGATTTGGCTAAATTTGAAGAGAAGGTTAAAAAGCTTAAAGCTTCAGGGGAAATTAAAGAAAAAATCAAGGAAGAAATCAAGCGTTTTAAAACCATTAATCCACATTCACCGGAGAGTGCAGTGGCAAGAGCCTATGTGGAAACTTTGTTAAATTTGCCATGGGATAAGACCTCTAAAGATAATCATGATTTATCGGAGGCAAAGGAGATTCTTAAAAAAGAACATTATGGTTTAGAAAAAGTAAAAGAAAGAATTTTGGAATTTTTGGCAGTGCGTACCATGACCAAGGGGGCAAGCAGTCCCATTCTTTGTCTGGTAGGACCTCCGGGAACGGGAAAGACTTCTATTGGCCGTTCTATTGCACGTGCTATGAATAAAGAGTACGTTCGGATTTCTCTTGGAGGTGTTCGGGATGAAGCGGAAATCAGAGGACATAGGCGAACTTATGTAGGAGCAATGCCGGGACGAATTATTAAGGGATTGACCCATGCTAAGGTAAAGAATCCTCTCATGGTTTTGGATGAAATTGATAAGGCAAGCGGAGATTATAAGGGAGATACAGCGGCTGCTCTTTTAGAAGTTTTGGATAGTGAACAAAATAGCAAATTTGTAGATCACTATGTAGAACTTGCGGTTGATCTTTCGCAGGTTTTATTTTTGGCGACGGCAAACGATATACAAAGTATTCCCAAACCTCTTTTGGATAGAATGGAAGTTATTGAGGTTTCCAGCTATACGGCAAATGAGAAGCTTCATATAGCCAAAGAGCATCTTTTGCCTAAACAAAAAGAAATCCATGGTCTTGAAAATGAGTCCTTATCGATTTCTGATAAAGGTTTATCTGCAATTATCAGCTCTTATACAAAAGAGGCGGGGGTAAGAAATTTAGAAAGAAGACTTGCCGGTATCTGCAGAAAAGCAGCTCGTGAACTACTGGAAGATAAAAAGAAAAAGATAAGGGTGACAGATAAAAATCTGGAGAAATATCTGGGAAGACTTAAGTACCGGGTAAATCCGATAAATCAAAGAGATGAAGTGGGTCTTGTGCGAGGCTTGGCGTGGACCAGTGTTGGAGGAGATACTCTAGAGATAGAAGTAAATGTGATGCCGGGTAAGGGAGAATTTGTTCTTACCGGGCAGATGGGGTTGGTAATGCAAGAGTCTGCTAAGACAGGTATTAGCTACATTCGTTCGATTGCCGAAAAGTATGAAATTGACAAAGAGTTTTTTGCTAAAAATGATATTCATATCCATATTCCGGAAGGAGCAGTTCCAAAGGACGGTCCATCTGCCGGAATTACTATGGCAATGGCAATTTTATCAGGAATTACCAATAAAAAGGTAAGGGCTGATTTG
>DATCYL010000085.1:0-3790 GCA_036570305.1 Lachnospiraceae bacterium | reverse complement strand
ATTGAAAATGTCCGGAAGTCTCGCCCTTTTTCCAAAGTTTTTCTCGGCTGCGACTCCAATAAACCATAGTTTCCGTCTCCAAGGTTTGATTATAAGCTTCTTCATTCATATAAGCCAGCATCAAGACCTGTCCGTTTGTCTTTTCCTGCACAATCACAGGTACTAATCCATCCGAATTTTTTTTAAGCTCCTGCCATGTAAAATTTGCCTTTTTCATTTACAGACTTCCTTTCGTCGATAAAATCCCTTCAATTCTTTCATCTTTTCTCACTGCCATGGACAAAGCTTTTGCAAACGCTTTAAAAGACGCCTCCATAATATGGTGATTATTACTGCCGCTAAACTGACGCAGGTGTAGATTCATAGCTCCGCTATAAGATACAGCATAGAAAAATTCCCTTGCCATCTCCGTATCAAAACTGCCTAATCTTTCTACGCTATAGTTTACTTCATGCACAAGATAGGGTCTTCCTGATAAATCTATGGCACACATTAGTAAGGCTTCATCCATAGGCAAAATAGCATGCCCATATCGGACAATCCCCGATTTATCTCCGACAGCTTTTTTAATTGCTTCTCCCAAAACAATACCCGTATCTTCAATCGTATGGTGGGAATCTACTTCCAAATCTCCCTCCACTTTTACAGTCAAATCAAAAAGTCCATGACGGGCAAACCCCTCTAACATATGATCAAAAAAGCCTATTTTGGTATCACAGTTTCCTATTCCTTTTCCATCCAAATTTAAGCTAAGCCTAATCTTTGTCTCCTTTGTATCACGCTGTATCGTCACCTCTCGCATACTACTTCCCTTTCTTTTCAAAACGAACCGATATAGAATTTGCATGTGCTGTCAACTCTTCTGCTCTGGCAAAGCTTTCTATATCCTTATATACCTCTTGCAGGGCCTCTTTGGAGTAATAAATCAAACTGGATTTTTTCACAAAATCATCCACACTAAGAGGAGAGAAAAACTTTGCCGTACCATTGGTAGGCAGCACATGGTTGGGACCTGCAAAATAATCTCCTAAGGGCTCACAGCTATATTCCCCCATAAAAATAGCACCCGCATTTTTTATCTTTGTCATAACTTCAAAAGGATTTTTTGTAACAATCTCCAAGTGTTCACTGGCAAGTTCATTTGCAGCATCAATTGCTTCCTCCATTGTAGAAGTAAGTAAAATATATCCAAAATTTTCTAAGGATTTATTGATTATCTCTCTTCTGGATAAAACTTTAGTAAAGTCCTCCACTTCTTTCTCTACAGCAACAGCCAGCTCTTTACTGGTTGTAATCAAAATCGCTGAAGCCAATTCATCATGTTCTGCCTGAGAGAGCAAATCTGCCGCTACAAATCTGGGATTTGCACTCTCATCGGCAAGAACTAAAATTTCACTTGGACCCGCTATAGAGTCAATACTGACATGTCCATACACAGCCTTTTTTGCCAATGCGACAAAAATATTACCCGGTCCCACAATTTTATCCACTTTAGGAATAGATTCTGTTCCGTAAGCCATAGCGGCAATAGCTTGTGCTCCTCCAACTTTATAAATTTCATCCACACCGGCCTCTTTTGCCGCCACTAAAGTCGCCGGATGCACCTTTCCGTCTTTTCCGTGAGGTGTACACATAATAATCTTTTCTACACCGGCAACCTTTGCAGGAACAATATTCATAAGAACAGAAGATGGATATACTGCCTTTCCTCCGGGTACATAGACCCCTGCAAGAGAAAGAGGACTTATCTTTTGCCCCAAAAACCTTCCGTTTTCCCTGCTGTCAAACCAGCTGTTTTGCTTTTGTTTCTTATGAAAATCCTCTATATTTACTAAAGCCTTTCGGATAATCTCAATTAATCCCTCTCCCACCTTACTATAGGCTTCTTCTTCTTCTTTCTTACTTACCCTTATATTCTCTTTTCCTATCTCTACCTTATCAAACATATAAGTATACTCAAAAAGAGCCTTGTCTTTTTCTTTTCTAACTCTATAAAGAATATCTGCCACCTTATCTTCGTAGTCTCCATAGTTGGAAGGGCTTCGTTTTAGCATATCTCTTACAAGATTTTTTTTATTTTCTTCTGTTAATTCTATAAATTTCATTCTATCACCCCTCTTAAATCCTCAATAATTTTAGAAATTCTCTCTTTTTCCATTCTCATACTTACCTGGTTGACCACCATTCTGGCTGAAAGCGGGCAGATATTTTCTAAAATCACAAGACCATTTTCCTTTAAAGTGGATCCCGTTTCCACAATATCTACAATGACTTCTGATAAACCCACAATAGGCGCTAATTCTATAGAACCATTTAGCTTAATAAGCTCTACAGTCTGATTTTTTCTATTATAAAAATAATCTTTGGCAATCTTAGGATATTTAGTAGCTACCCGAATGAGCTGATTACTTTCCAATAAGGGCTTTGCACTTTCAGGTCCACAAACACACATATTACATTTTCCAAACTTTAAATCCATCACTTCAAAAAGAGCTCTGCCTTCCTCTACTATGGTATCTTTTCCCACAATCCCTATATCTGCAGCCCCATACTCTACATAAGTCGGCACATCGGAACCTTTTGCGAGGAAAAATTTTAATTTTAACTCCTCATTGACAAAAATCAGTTTTCTTGTCGTCTTATCCTTCATTTCCTCACAGGTAATACCTATTTCTTCTAAAAGAGATAAGGTATGTCTTGCCAGCCTTCCTTTTGCCAAGGCAATCGTCAAATATCCCATTAGTCCTCTCCCTCCATCAAATCTATTACCTGCTCTTCTTTATCTTCCAGAAGAAAAATTGTCTGTATATCCGCATTTTTAGCATAGTCTTTATATTCCCCTATGGACTTTTCTTTTTCCCTTAATAATAACTCACTTCCTATACCGTCTCTTCTCATCTTTTGTCCCAGAAAAATGGCTTCTGCCTGACTATTAAGATCATATAAAACCAGACACTTTGCCTCTTTTGTGTCGACCAAAATCCCCTGCCTTAACAGAGCATTGGACAAATCATCCACACCTATAGCAAAGCCTATAGCAGGCGCCTCTTTTCCAAAATGTCCCAAAAGAGTATCATATCGTCCCCCTTTTAAAATTGCTTCTCCCAGTCCCAAAGTATATGCTTGAAATATGATTCCCGTATAATAGTTATACTTACTAAGCATACCCAAATCAAAAGTCACATAGTCCTGACAATCATACAAAGACAAAAGCTCCCATACTTGCTCCAGTCGTTTTATAGCCTGTAGCGCCTGTTCATTCTTTGTTAATTCTTTTGCCTGTAAGCAAACTTCAATACCTCCAAACAATTGTGGGAATTTTATAAAGGCTTTTTTTAAATTTTCCTCTAGATGCAAACTTAAAATTAATTCTTCTACACCGAAATAATTTTTGTTGACAATCAAATTTCTAAGTCGCTCTATAGTCTCTTCCTCCATAGCAGCCTCTTCCACTAATGCCTTGAAAAATTCCACCTGACCTATACTGATTTGAAAATTGCTCAAACCACAGGATTTTAGCATTTCCACTGCCATAGCAACCGCTTCTGTATCCGCCTGAACACCGGCATCCCCCAAAAGCTCCATTCCTATCTGTGTTGTTTCCTTTAATCTTCCCTGATAATTAGAATTATTTACAAATGTATTTCCCTTATAACAAAGACGCATGGGGAGAGGATTCTTTTGAAAATACATAGCAGACGCTCTGGCAATCGATGGTGTAAAATCAGGTCGTAAGACCAATGTATTTCCCTCTCTGTCAAAAAACTTATACAATTCTTTGGAGGAAGTA
>DATCYL010000084.1:0-5267 GCA_036570305.1 Lachnospiraceae bacterium | reverse complement strand
AAAGGAATTAATATTTACAAAATACAACAAAAAGCCCAAAAAAGCAAGTTATGATAACGAAAAAGTGTTTTTTGATATTGAATATCCGCTTTAAACCAATGATACTACAAGTACACATTAGGGGATAACCCAAAACGTAAGGAAGGGGAAGCAAAATGAGCGATTATATTTTGGAGCTAAAAGATGTAGTCAAAACTTTTGGCGGAGTAACTGCTTTAGATGGAGTGCATTTTCAATTAAAGCAAGGTGAAATACATGCTTTAATGGGAGAAAACGGTGCAGGTAAATCTACATTCATTAAAGTAATTACAGGTGTTCACCAACCGGATAGCGGTATGATGCTCCTTGAAGGGGAAAAGATTACATTACGCTCTACGGAGGATTCAGCAAAATTAGGAATAGCAGCAATTTATCAGCATGTAACTGCTTTTCCGGATTTGTCAGTAACAGAGAATATTTTTATGGGGCAAGAAATAAAAAATAAATTGGGAATTTATAATTGGAAATTAATGACCAAGAGAGCCAAAGAATTGATTGAGCCTTTAAGTAAAAATATAGATGTTTCAAAACCGATGAGTACCTTATCAGTGGCACAGCAGCAATTAGTAGAAATTGCTAAGGCATTGTCAAGGGATGCCCGTATCCTGATTATGGATGAGCCGACCGCGTCTTTATCAAGAAAAGAGTGTGAGGAGCTTTATCAAATTACAGAACACCTTAGAGATGAAGGTGTATCTATTATATTTATTACACACAAATTTGAAGATATGTATCGTCTGGCTACCAGAGTAACCGTATTTAGGGACTCTAAGTATATAGGTAGTTGGGATGTAGATAAGATTTCCAATCAGAAATTGATTGCCGAAATGGTTGGTAGAGAGTTAACGCAGATGTATCCTACCAAAACAGCCACTATTAAAGATACGATCTTAAAGGTAAAGGATATTTCAAAGGAAGGGTATTTTAAGAATGTTTCTTTTGAAGTAAAAAGAGGGGAAATTCTTGCTATTACCGGTCTTGTGGGTGCAGGAAGAACGGAAGTTTGCCAAACACTTTTTGGTGTAATGACGCCGGATAGTGGAAGTTTTGAAATGGAAGGAAAAACAGTCAAAATTAACAGCCCTATAGATGCCTTAAAATTAGGAATAGGACTGTTGCCGGAGGATAGGCAAACCCAAGGGTTAATTAATGAACTTCCTATTTATCAAAATGTGTCTTCCGCCGATATGAAGAAATTTGTAAAAGCAGGTAAGTTAGATGTAAGTGCAGAAGAGAAAAAAGCGATTGAACTTTGTCAGAAAATTCAATTAAAGGCAAAAGATATCAGTGCTCCTCCTTCGTCACTTTCCGGGGGAAATCAGCAAAAAGTGGTCTTTGCAAAGCTTTTAAATTGTGATTTGAAAGTTCTTATTTTAGATGAACCTACAAAGGGTATCGACGTAGGTGCAAAATATTCTATTTATGAGATTATGAATGAGTTGGCAGCCAGTGGCTATGCAATTATTATGGTTTCTTCTGAAATGCCGGAAGTACTTGGTATGGCAGATAGGATTGTGGTAATGCGAAGCGGAAGAATAGCAGGTGAATTTGATACTGAGTCGACAACACAGGAAATGATTTTAGAGGCATCTCTAAAAGAAGAAGGAAAGGAGCGCTAAAATGTCCAAAAAAGGTTTTAAATTATCAAAAATTGCAGAAAATAGAAATTTTGGCTTGCTTCTGGGCTTGCTTGTTCTTTTGATTATAGCTGCGATTATAACACCATCTATGTATTCGGTAACTTCTATTACGAATATGTTGCAAAATAATGCAGTCTATGGTCTTTTGGCTATCGGGGAGATGATGATTATCCTTACAGGAGGAATTGATATTTCTATTGGTGCCATATTATCCTTAAGTGGAGTCGTATGTTGTAGATTAATGGCAGAAAATCCGGGGATGCCAAGCATTACATGGGTTATCTTAGCTCTTTTAATAGGGGCGGTTTGTGGAGCTTTTAATGGATTATTGGTCGGATACTTTAAGATGGTACCCATGATTGCAACTTTAGGAACGATGTATGCTTTTAGAGGATTTTCTTTCCTCTTTAGTGGAGGTCAGTGGTGGTTTCCGCATCAGTTTACCCAAGGCTATCAGGATTTTGCTACAAAAAAGATCGTGGGAATTCCCTCTATTTTATGGATTTTGGTATTAATGTTTATTTTAGCCGGTTTATTTTTAGGTCATACGACAAGGGGAAGAAGAATCTATGCGATTGGAACTCATAGAGAATCTTCTAAAGTGGCAGGTATTAAAGAAGAAAAGGTAGTCTTTTTGGCAATGACCATTTGCGGTATGCTCTCAGGTCTTGCGGGTATGCTTTATACAGCCAATTATGCAACTTGCAGTTATAGTATCGGCGATGCCTATGAGATGACAGCTATTGCAATTTGTATTTTAGGAGGTGTTAGTATCAGCGGAGGAAAAGGAAAGATTGATGGTGTGGTTATCGGATTTTTAATGATGTCGGTAATTACTTACTTTATCAGTTTACTTCCGGGATTAAGTGTTTGGTCTGATGCTATTCAGGGTGCAATTATTATAGCAGCGGTAGCTTTAAATATCTTTACAGAACGTTCGGCTGTACGTAGAGCATTAAAGGAGAGGGGGGCATTAATCTAATGGCTGGAGAAACAAATAAAAATACAGTATATCAAAGAGATTTAACTGTAAAACAGAAATTTCAATTGTCCAGATTTTTAGTAAGCTGGGAAATGGTATTGGTCTATATCTTGATTGCTATTAATTTAGTCCTTATTTCCAGTAAGCCAAACCTTTATTTTTCACCGGGAACCATTCAGTCAATTATCCAGTCGGGAATGGATGTATCACCTTTGGTTTTAGGTATGATATTAATTCTGATGTTGGGTGATATTGACGTATCGGTTGCTGCTAACATGATTTTTGCTTCTATGGTAACAGGGCTTTGTTGCCAAAATGGTATGCCTCCAATAGTAGCTGTGGTGGCAGGTATTTTAGCCGGTGCCTTGTGCGGAGCTTTCAATGGATTTTGTGTGGCTTATGTTGGTATGCCGGCGGTTATTGTCACTATTGCAACATCAATGTTGTTTAGGGGAATTGTAAAAATTGTTTTAGATGTCAATGTATTAAAAGTATTCCCCGGATTTTATACTTCAGTAGCATGGTTGAATTTATTTGGAATTCCTTTGGCTTTGATTTTATATCTGCTAATGGGAGCCGGATTTGTCTTTTTACTTCAAAAGTCAAAATTCGGAAGAACTTTATATATTATAGGAAATAACGCAACCTGTGCGCAGTACTCCGGTATTGATGTAAAGAAAACAAAATTAACTGTATTTATTATTATGGGTGCTATGTGCGGAGTAGCTTCTATTTTCTTTGTAGGTCGTATGGGAGGTAGCGTATCTTCTACCATGGGTACCGGATACGAGATGACAGCGATTGCTATTTGTGTATTGGGTGGTGTTTCTACAAATGGAGGAAAAGGAAAGGTTTACGGACCTGTTATAGCAACTTTAATTATGGCATTTTTGACCTATACCTTAGGACTTTTGGAAGTGGATGCCAATACCAGAAAAATTGTGACCGGATTTATTCTGATTGTTGCAGTATTAATTCCAAATGTAAATAAACAGTTAATTGCAAACCTAAAACTGAAATTTATTTACAAGGGTAATAAAAATGTAGAAGCCTTAAACATAAAAACAGCACAGGAAGTAAAGGCTTTAAGAAAAGAGATAAAAGAAATAAAAGTAAATGGCAGCCTTTCTGCATCTGAGAAAAATGAAAAAATCAAAAAGAATGAAGAAAAAATTGTGAATTTAACAAAAAAATGCAAGGAAAGTAGCAAAATATGGCTTTCTGAGCAGGCAGAGGATGCAAAAAAAGCAAAGCAGCGTTTTTCGGGAAAATAAAAGGATATAAGCAGCAAGAAGCTGTTTATAATAGAAAAAGGAGGAATAAGATATGAAGAATTGGAAAAAGTTTGTTGCAGTTGGATTGAGTGCTCTTATGATGGCTTCTATGGCAGGTTGTAGCGCTACATCTACTACAAAAACAGCAGCACCGGAGGAGTCTAAAAAGGAGACAGCAAGCAAAGGCGGAGAGTCTTTGGAAGGCACACACGTTTTTATGTTTAAGTCTACCGGTAACTCTTTTGGAGATTTGATGTATGAGGGATTTGAAGAGTATCTAAAGGCAAAAGGTGAAAAAACCGCTTATAAGAGCCCGGCAGAAACAACAGTTGCAGCCCAGGTACAGATGTTAGATGAATTAATTACACAAAAAGTAGCATCTATTACAATTTCTACCAATGGCGATGCAGGCTATGATGAAGTATTTAAAAAGGCAAAAGAAGCAGGCATTCCTATTGTATCTGTAGACTCAGAGGCAAATCCTGACTATCGTATTTGCCATACAAATCAGGCAGAAGTTCAGGATATCGGATCTTACTTGGTACAGGCAGCGGTACTTATTACTTTAGGTGTAGATTTCCCTGGAGAAGGCCCTAAGATGGAAGAAACTGTAAAGACAGAGCTTGGAAAGTATTCAGGAGATGAAATTAAATTAGGTGTACTTTCTGCATCTATTGACACACCGGTACAAAACTCTTGGATTGCAGCTATGGAAACAGAGTTAGCAAAAGATTTCTACGCAGGAAAAGTTAGTAAAGAGTTAGATAAGAAATATGGTAATGATGATTTAACAGAATCTACAACACAGGCACAGGCTTTTATTGCTGAAAATGCAGTAGATTGTATTATTTCTCCTACCACAGTAGGTATTGCAGCAGCAGGACAGGCTTTAAAATCTGCAAACAGCAAGATCAAGTTAACAGGACTTGGACTTCCTTCAGAGATGCAGTCCTTTATGCCAAAAGCAGAAGGTGACGATGCATTTGCATCTGTTTGCCCTTACATGATGCTTTGGGATGTTATTCACTTAGGAGCTGTTTCAGGTGCCGCTACTTATGCAGCAGTAAATGATGGATTTGATGGAAAAGTAGGTGCTTCTTTTAAAATGGATAAATTCCGTGACTATGAAGAAACTACTTATGAGGCATACCAGAGTGGAGACGGTACTGCTGTATTGGCAGGAACACCGTATATCTTCTACAAAGGCAATATGCAGGAGTGGATTGACGTTTTATAAAAGCAGACGATAAGGGAAAACAAACCTTGTAGTTTAAAGCCATAAAAACACCCTACGATTTAAGGTTTTCTCTTGAGAGAAAATCTTTGGTAGGG
>DATCYL010000083.1:0-7566 GCA_036570305.1 Lachnospiraceae bacterium | reverse complement strand
AGTAACGGTAGTCTTTTATGCTTTCCGGTCTTTTAAGCTGATAAACTTAATAAAAATAGCTATATAAGATAGAAAAATAGATATAGTATGATATACTAAAAAAGTTCTGTTTGAGGAAATGAGTAAGTCAAATATGAAAGAAATTGTTTACTATTGATAGAAACAAGTAGTCCTAAAATCAAAAATGATTAAATAGAAAGTAGAGAAAAGAGGAAAGTTATGCAAGATATTGTTATCAGACCGGTAAAAGACGAAGATGTGGAGGCGCTGGTGGAGATTTTTGCTCCATATGTAAAAAATACAGCCATTAGCTTTGAATATGAGGTGCCAAGCAGAGAGATTTTTTTAGAACGAATAAGAACCATAAAAAGTCGTTATCCTTACTTGGTGGCAGAAAGAAAAGGGGAACTTTTAGGCTATGCCTGCCTACATAGCTTTATTGATAGAAAGGCGTATGACTGGTCTGCGGAAGTAACTATCTACATGAAAGATTCAGCTAAGGGAATTGGCCTTGGCAGAGCGTTTTATCAGTGTTTGGAAAAAATTGCCCTTTTGCAGGGAATTAAAAATATAAATGCCTGCATCGTAAGTCCAAAACTAGAAGATGAGTATGCAAACAAAAACAGTATTCAGTTTCACAGTTATATGGGATTTGTAAAGGTAGGTACTTTTCACAATTCGGGATATAAGTTCGGACGATGGTATGATATGGTTTGGATGGAGAAAATAATTGGAAAGCATGAAGAAAATCAGAAGGATATTCGACCTTTTTCCGATTTAAAAAAAGAAGAACTAAAAGAAGTGGGAATTGATATTGAATAAACTTAAGAAAATCTTAAATATATATGTGTGAATAAAACATAGTGAAATACTAGATAATAAGAGGAATTCATGGTAAACTATATAGATATAAAATCTTGATGAAGGATAAGAAGCGTCAAAATGAGCAAGTAAAGAGCACTTTTATGAATAATAAACTACTTTTTGCTTGCTATTTTTATAAGATTTTATAAAAAAATAAGGAGGAAAAAGATGAACAGTTTAAAAAGAAAAACAGCCCTTCTTTTAGCGATGTTTTTATTGCTAACAGGTGTGTTTGTAGACAGTTTTCCTGTATTTGCTGCAGAAAGTACAAATGCTTTTTCGGAAACATCTGTGGTAAATGAAGAAAAGCAAGATTTGCAGGCAGAAGAGACGAGGGCAGAAAATCAAAATCAGGCAGAAAAGCTTGATCAGCCTAAAAAAGAGCCGGCTACTTTGGAAGAAATGCCGGAAGTTGGGGCTAAAAAAGAGCAATCCGAAGAAAAGGTAGCTGAAATTAAGGTGGAGCCGGGAAAGGAAAATGAGTTAAAAAAAGAGCCTGTACCGGTATCTGAAGAGGCTGTAGTAGAGCCTGCAGAGTCCTTTAGTATAGTAAATGCAATATATTTAGACGGTGTTAATGGAGATGACAATAAAGATGGTCTTTCGAAGGAGAATGCAGTAAAGTCATTTGCAAAAGCAAAAGAATTAGCAAAGACTTTTCAGAGTATTTCTACCATATCTGTTGTGGGGGCAGTTGATGTTGAAGGAAAGCTTTCTTTGGAAGGAACGAATGCAAAAATAATTAGAGGGGAAGGCTTTGCGGGATACTTATTTAGGATAGCTAGAGGAAAAGAGGCAAGTTTATCTTCTATAACGATTGACGGTGGAGGAAAAGCTCCTACAAATAAAAAATCCATGATTTACGTGGAGGGAACTCTAAATATAGGTGAGGGTGCTCTTTTAGAGAATAACCAGATTGTAAATTCAACGAGTAATTATACTATGGGAGGCGCAATCTATGCCACTAAGTCAGGAAACGGTGTCGGTGCAGTAATCCGTATGAATGGAGGAACTATTCGCAATAATCAGGCCAACTATGGAGGCGGTATTTATGCAGCATACTCTACGATAGAAATGACCGGTGGAGTGATTGAGGGCAATCAGGCAGTTCGTATGCATGATGGGTATGATTATCATGCCGGCGGAGGCGGTATTTTAATTGCAGACGGATCAACTCTTAATTTTTCAGAGAAGGCATTGGTACAAAATAATACGTCTGATGAAGTGGGCGGTGGTATTAGTGTAGGTAGAAGAGATTGGAGTTCTGGAAGTGATACTCTTAATATGACCGGTGGAGTGATAAAGGGCAATCGTTCAGGATCTACCGGTGGTGGAATTTTTGTACAGGCAGCATACCAGGGAGCCGGTAAAACTCGTTCTATGGCAAATGTGTCTGCAGGTCAAATTATCGAAAATCAAATGACAGGAAAAGGCTTTACAGAAAAAATGTTTGGTGGTGGAGCCATTTATGTCAATGGATACCAAGAAGGATATGATTATAAAAATGGAGAACTCCATTTAACAAATGCGATTATTAAGGATAATGAAGCTAGCAGTATGGGTGGCGGTTACGCTTCTTGCCCGGTTTCTGAAACACATATTTATGTAAAAGACGGTGCGGCGATTTATAATAATAAGGCAAGAAATGCAAAAGAGCTTTATATTTTAGCATCTATGTATCTAGGAGCTCATAGTGGAGATCCAAGCTATGAAGTGTCTGAGAGAATGTTGGGCGGAAAACCCTATAAATGGCAAGATAATAAGGGGACAGACTTTCCTCTTGATAAGTTAAAAGGTGTTTTAAAATCTGCCAAAAATGAGTCTTTGCAGTTACAGGCAGGACAGAAGGAAAATGCAGACATTGAAAGTTTAGGTAAGGTTCTTATCAGTGGAAATACTTCAGCAACGAATGGTGGAGGTATCGGTTCTAACGGAACGGTGTATATTGGTACCGATGAGCCTAAAAAGGATATAGAAATAGAGAAAACCTGGGGAAAAGGTTTGACAAAAGAAGCTATTGAAGTTGAAGTTTATGTGAAAAATGCCGGTGGAGAATATTTACTTGAAAAAGTAACTTTAAATGAGGAAAACCAGTTTAAAGCAAAGCTTACTAATTTGCCGGAAAAAGTAAATGGAGTGCCTATAGAAGATCTTGTTTATGTAAAGGAACTTGTATCCGATAAGTACACAGCTACAATCAGTCCTATTAAAAAAGGAAGAAGTGAAAATGCCAATGCTCTATTTTCTATTTCCATTCATAATGAAAAAAACAATCCTAAGATTAGCTTTGAGGGAATGAAAGTTTGGGAAGATGGACAAAATCAGGATGGCAAGAGACCTGACGAAGTCGTTATTAAGCTTTTGAAAAATGGTAAAGAAACGGATCTAACCACAAAGGCAACAAAGGAGAATGGTTGGCAGTATCGTTTTGAAAATTTAGATACTTATGATGAAAATGGTTCTGAAATTGTCTATGGTGTAAAAGAAGAGGCAGTAGAAGGATATACCTCTAGAGTAGAAGATAAAAATATTATCAATACCCATGTACCGGAAGTTACAAAAGTAGAAGTTACTAAAAGGTGGGTGGATGACGAAGATAAAACAAAACTTCGTCCATTAAGCATTAAAGTATCTCTTTTGGCAGATGGGCAGGTGGTCAGGGAAGAAGAACTTACATCAGAAAATAGTTGGATGAAAGTTTTTGAAAATTTACCGGTCTATAAAGCGGGAAAGAAAATTGATTATACAATCAAAGAAGAAACAGTAGAAAATTATCAGACAGCTTATGCGGGTACAGCAAAAGACGGATTTACAATCACTAATACAATAGAAGGTAAGATATCCATTCCGGTTACGAAGAAATGGGTCGGAAAAGCAGGCGAAAAGGCAGTAATTTCTTTGTTGGCAGATGGTAAAGAAGTTGCTAGGCAAAGTTTGAGCGAAGACAATCACTGGCAGTATGTTTTTGAGGATTTACCACAGTATGAAGAAGGTAAAGAGATTCTTTATACAGTCAAGGAAGAGAAGATGGATGGTTATGAAGATGTGATTTCAGGAGACATAAAGGATGGTTTCCTTATCACAAATACCAATATATCTACTCGTGAAATAAGTGTAAGTAAAAAATGGAAGGGAAGTGAAACAAAAGAAATTATTGTGGAGCTTCTAAGAGACGGTAAAAAGGAAAAAACAGCAAAGATCCGTAAAGAGGATGGTTGGAAGTATACTTTTAAAAATTTAGCTGTCTATGATAAAAAAGATGGTCATGAGTATTTGTATACTGTAGAAGAGGCAAAGATAGAAGGGTACGAGAGCAGTATCAGTGGTGATATGGATAAGGGGTATACAATCACGAATAAAGAAATTGAAAAGCCTAAAAAGCCAAAAGACCCACCAAAGGAAAAACCTTCAAAGCCTAAAAAACATAAATCACAAAAGACAACAAAAGTATCCAAGTCAGCTAAGACCAAAGATTTAAGTGGTATTGAGTTTTATCAGGGATTGCTTTTACTTTCTATGGTATCGGTAGTCGTATTTTTGAAAAGAAAAAAGAGGGCTTAGTGTAGACTGAAAAGAGTAATGGTTGTTGATAAAGGTATTTCAATAAAACAAGAATAACTACTTACAGAAGAAGGCATCTCAAGAATTTAGGGTTCTTGAGATGCTTTTTTTGCTGTAAAAGAAAAATTTTAAATAGCCTGAAAAATTATAATATTAGATTTGGAATGAGGCATAGTTTTAAGCTTATATGTTACTGGTAAGAAATAAAATTTAAAAATAGTAATAGTTCCTATTGACATTATTGGTAAGTTATAATATACTCTGGTTAGTGAAAGAAAACAAATAAAATTAAATAAAAATAGGAGGACACAGTTATGTCATTAATTAACAAAGAAGTAAGTGATTTTTCGGTACAGGCCTTTGTAGGCGGAGCTTTTAGGGAGGTGAAAAAAGAAGATTTGTTAGGAAAGTGGAGTGTATTCTTCTTCTACCCGGCAGATTTTACTTTTGTTTGCCCAACAGAGCTTGAGGATTTAGCAAACAAGTATGAGGATTTTAAAAAGGTGGGATGCGAAATTTATTCAGTATCTTGCGATACACATTTTGTTCATAAAGCATGGCATGATGCTTCAGAGAGAATTAAAAAGATTGAATATCCAATGTTAGCAGATCCAACACATGCTTTGGCAGAAGATTTTGAAGTTTATATTCCACAGGATGGATTATCTGAAAGAGGAACTTTCATTGTAAATCCGGAAGGAAAGATTGTAGGATATGAAGTGTCTGCCGGAAATGTTGGACGTAATGCAGATGAATTGTTCCGTAAAGTACAGGCTTGCCAGTTTGTTCATGAGCACGGTGATGAAGTTTGCCCTGCAAAATGGCAGCCGGGAGCAGAAACTTTAAAACCAAGTTTAGACCTTGTTGGTCAGTTATAAGAGCATGGGGGCGCAAAGCAATTCCAATCTCTATGATGTAGTTATTGTCGGCGGTGGCCCTGCGGGGCTTACCGCCGCGCTCTATTTGGCAAGAGCCCGTTACCGTGTAGTTGTGGTAGAGATGGAAAAATTTGGAGGGCAAATTACAATTACCTCGGAAGTGGTAAATTATCCGGGAGTAGAAAAAACAGACGGACATTCATTGACAGAAAGTATGAGAAAGCAGGCAGAAAATTTTGGAGCGGAATTTATGCTGGCAACGGTAGAAAGTCTGGATATGGATGGGGATATAAAAAGAGTAAAAACGGACCGAGCTACCTTAGAATGCTTTGGAGTGCTTTTGGCAACGGGAGCCCATCCAAGAAAAATAGGATTTATAGGTGAAGAAGAGTATAAGGGTAGAGGTGTGGCTTATTGTGCAACCTGTGATGGGGAATTTTTCACAGGAAAAGATGTTTATGTGATTGGTGCAGGATTTGCGGCAGCTGAAGAGAGTGTATTTTTAACCAAATATGCAAATCGGGTGACCATTTTAATGAGAGATCCGGATTTTACCTGTGCACCGGCGGTTGCAGAAAGTGCCAGAAATCATGAAAAGATTGATTTGGTGGCAAATGTAGAAGTTCTGGAGGTTTCAGGTTCTAACGGCTTAAATTATCTTCGTTATAGAAATATTCATACAGGTGAAGAGACAGAAATTAGAGCAAAAGATGGAGAACGCTTTGGAGTATTTTCCTTTGCAGGATATGTTCCCGCAACAGGTTTAGTAAAGGGGATAGCGGATTTGGATCCGATGGGTTATGTGCTTACAGATAAAGAGCAGATGACTTCCAAAGAAGGCTTATATGCAGCAGGGGATGTTTGTGTCAAAGCCTTAAGGCAGGTGGTGACTGCGGTAGGAGATGGTGCATTAGCGGCAACGGAGCTTGAAAAATATGCACAAAAAATGCAAAAAAAGACAGGACTACAGCCCAAGCAACCACAGGTATATAAAAAAGAAGAGGTAAAGACAGAGAAGATTGCAGCAGTAAATGGAGATAGTTTTTTCGATGCTGCTATTTTAGAACAATTACAGCCTGTTTTTGATCGGATGGCAACTCCGCTTGTTTTAAAGGTCTTTTTAGATGAAAGAGCAGTATCCGGTGAACTAAAAAACTATATGGAAGAGCTTGCTAAGCTGACGGATAAGTTATTGTATCAAGAGGCGAATCAGGAAGAACTATCAAAATTGAGTAAAGAAGAACTTCCTTTTGTTCGTATTGAACGAGAAAATGGACAAGATACAGGATTGGCATTTCATGGTGTACCGGGAGGTCATGAATTTACTTCTTTTGTATTGGGACTATATAATGCGGCAGGTCCGGGACAAGCTATTGAAGAACAATTGCAAGAAAAGATAGCGGGGATCAAGGAAGAAATAAATATAAAAATTATGGTTTCTTTGACCTGCACCATGTGTCCGGAACTTGTGGTATCAGCACAGCGCATTGCGGCAGAAAATCCTCATATTAGGGCAGAGATTTATGACTTAAATCATTTTCCGGGATTAAAAGATAAATATCAGGTAATGAGTGTGCCTTGTATGGTGATTAACGATAGGGAGCCTATGTTTGGAAAGAAGAATATAAAACAATTACTGGAAATATTGGAATAAATATATTTTATAGGAAGTATTCTCTTTATAAGAAAAATAGAGGTAGATTTATGAAGTTTTTGATATTGTATGTATCTAGGCTTCGTAAATCTACTTTTTTATGCATTTAGATATACTGCATAAAATGATGAGAAATGAGAGAATGGAACTTATTGAAAAAAATCAAATTAAATAAAATCTAAAGAAAATATTAAATAATTAGCTGTTTTGTTTGAAAGGTATATAGTGTAAAATAGTCTTTAAAGCATAATGTAGAAGCTTTAAGATTACTTACTAACTAGAGTTAGAAGTCTATGATGGGGGATTTGAGGTTATGAAGAAGAATTTTTTGGTTCATGCATATCTATGTAAAAACTTAGGTGATGATTTATTTGTGCGTATTCTTTGTAATAGGTATCCGAAAGCACGTTTTCATGTTGTTTTGGATGAGGCGCAGAGGGAACATTTTAAGGATGTTGAAAATTTAATTGTGCATACGGTCAATGATTTTGCGGTTAAATTTCATAATAAGTGGATGGCTTTAAGAAAAAAAGAGGGAAATTATTGGAATCATTTGTTAAAAACTTGTGATGGAAGTATTCATATAGGTGGATCTGTTTTTACACAACA
>DATCYL010000082.1:0-2006 GCA_036570305.1 Lachnospiraceae bacterium | reverse complement strand
CCGATCTCTCATACTAAGGAAGAAGCAAGAAAAAAGGTAGGGGAGCTTTTGGCGGATGTAGGTCTAAAAGAAGAATATAGTAGAAAATATCCCCACGAAATGAGCGGAGGAGAATGTCAAAGAGCGGCGATTGCAAGAGCTATGGCTGTACATCCGGGACTTTTGATATGTGATGAGGCAACCTCCGCTTTGGATGTGTCGGCGCAGGCAAAAATTATTGATTTACTTATGCATCTTAGGAAAAAACGTCATATTCATTTGATTTTTATTTCTCACGATTTGCCTTTGGTAAGTACCATTACTAATAAAGTGCTGATTATGGATAAGGGAAAAATTGTTGAAGAGGGATTGACAAAAGATGTGATTTTTCATCCCAAAACAGAATATACCAAGAAATTACTGGATGCAGTTTTATAAATGAGGGGATTTATCTATGAATAGAATATTACATTTTTTTTCAATGGATTTTATCTTGCCTGTGAAAAAAAGAAAAGGAGAAATTCCTACAACAAAGGAAGCTTATAAGACCTATTTAAGTATTGCCTGGCCGGCGGCTATGCAGGGACTTTTAATAGATTTAATGATGGCAATAGACCTTGCTATGGTGGGAAGCCTAGGGGCAGCAGCTATGGCATCTGTGGGAATTATATCACAGCCAAAGATGGTGCTTTTGATACTGTGTAGGGCTTTATCCGTACCGGTAACTGCGATTGTTGCACGGAGAAAAGGAGAAGAGCGTTTCTTAGAGATGAACGGAGTTTTAAAACAATCCATTCTCCTAAATGTTTTGATTTATATTCCTATATTGCTTATTACTTACTTGTATTTATCGCAAGTGCTTTTATTTGCCGGTGCTAAAACGGAAATTTTAGATAGCAGCCTTGCATATGGAAAATTCATTGTTATAGGGCTTTTCTTTGCTTCCTTTACTCAGGTGGTGGGAGCTGCCTTAATTGGAATAGGGGATACCAAAAGAGTATTTATAGCCAATGTGGCAGGCAATGTTGTTAATACCCTCTTAAATGTAGTTTTAATTTACGGTATTGCTTTTCTTCCCAAGATGGGGGTCAGGGGTGCCGGAATTGCTACCATGGCGGGAAATATAGTCACAGCAGGTCTGATTTTATGGACAATTTTACAAAAAAACAGAGATTTGACCTTGCAAAGTAAAGCTTCATGGAGCCTTAAAAAGGAAACCATGCTTTCTATTGTAAAGATGGGGGGAAGTTCTCTAGGGGAACAGTCCTTTGAGCGCTTTGGTATGTTTGCTTACACCAAGATGGTGGCTTCTCTTGGTATCATTCCACTGGCAACACATCAGGTTTGCATGAATTTGTGTGATATTTTTTATTCTTTTGCCATGGGACTTGGCTATGCGGGGGCTTCTCATACCGGACAAAATTTAGGGAAAAACAGGGCGGATTTGGCAAGTGCCTACGGAAAAATAGGAATGAGGGTGGGATTTTTACTCTCTATTATTGCCTGCCTTGTTTATATCGGTTTACGTTATCCATTGATTGGAATTTATACTAGGGATCAGGAGGTTTTATCTCTTGGTGCCGGCATTATTATTCTGATGGGGATTTCTTCTTTTCCACAGACCATACAGTTGGTGTGTTCCGGTGTACTAAAGGGAGCGGGAGATAATCTTTATGTTATGCTTTATTCTTTGTTTGATATCGCTATCTTTCGACCGATTTTTACTTATTTTCTTTGCTTTACCTGCAATTTAGGTTTGTATGGGGCATGGATTGCTCTTTTGTGTGACCAGAGTCTTAGAATGATTTTTTCATGGCTTCGTTTTCATAGCCAGAAGTGGAAGTCGGTGAAGGTTTAGAATAGAAGACTAATTGTGTTTTAGACAGTAAATAAAGAAATGCCCAAATTTTTCATGAGAAAAGATTTGGGCATTTTTTGAACGGTTCTATGTCCTATAAATCATTTTTATAAAGGTTAGTTTTTCTTTGGGTCTCTATCATATATAAATCTTATGATAATTGATTCAA
>DATCYL010000081.1:0-1913 GCA_036570305.1 Lachnospiraceae bacterium | reverse complement strand
CTTCAGTATGACACGCTTAAAAAACATGGTTTAGATCACTTTGACAAGTGGGCTTCTACATTTGCACAAATATCTAGTGACTTAGAGCTTGCTCCCGAAGGAACTGGATTTTTAATGCGTCAAAGATTATCTAAATTTCACAATTTAGTAGAATTAATGACCTTGTTTCATGAATTTGCGGATGTCAAAATAAAAGAGGTTTTAAATTTACCAACTCCTGAAGCAACTTATGAATTGATAAAAACGAAGCCTACCAAAGAGCAGAGGGAAATTTTAAAATCACTGGTAAAAAGAGCCGATGATATCCGTAATAGAAAGGCAAGCGTTGAAGAAGATAATATGCTAAAAGTGACGATGGATGGAAAGAAACTAGCTATAGATCAGCGCATATTAAATCCTATGTTGCCCGATGATCCAAGTAGTAAGTTAAATGCTTGCGTAAATAATGTATATAGAATATGGAAAGACAGTAGGGACAAGAGAAGTACACAACTTATTTTTTGTGACACCTCTACACCGAAAGCAGATGGAAGTTTTAATGTTTACCAAGATGTAAAACAAAAACTTATAGCAAGAGGAGTTCCGGCAGGGGAAATTGCTTTTATTCATGATGCTAGCAATGACAAAAAAAGAGAGGAATTGCTTGATAAGGTAAGAGGAGGGGAAATTCGCATTCTTATGGGTTCTACAGAAAAGATGGGTGCAGGTATGAACGTCCAGGAAAAATTAGTGGCACTTCACGATTTGGATGTGCCCTGGAGACCTTCTGATCTTGAACAGCGTGCAGGCAGAATTGAGCGAAGAGGGAATGAGAATGAAGAGGTATTTATTTATAGGTATATTACAGAAGATACTTTTGATGGATACCTTTGGCAGACCCTAGAGCAAAAGCAGCAATACATTTCTCAAGTAGTAACGAATAAAAGCCCCATTCGAGTGATGGAAGACGTAGATCAAAAGGCACTTTCTTTTGCAGAGATTAAGGCACTAGCACTAGGAGATCCACGGTTGAAGGAAAAAATGGATTTGGACATTGCAGTTAATCGCTTGCGTTTGAAGGAATCTGCATATAAAAAGCAAAAGTATGACTTAGAAGATAAGGTGCTTCGTTATTATCCGGATGAAATTGAACGTTTAAAAGGCTTTATAGAAGGCACAAAGGAGGATATTCAAAATGTTGAAAAAATAACTAATGAAGATGGATTTACTTCTATCACGATTCAAGGACAGACGTATTATGATAAAAAACAAGGAGGAGAAAAACTTCTTGAAGAAATCAGTTTTGTTGGAATTGAAAAAAATAAAATTGTAGGAAACTATAGAAATTTTGCCATAGAGGTATCTTATAATATGTTTTCTAATGCTTATGATTTTGTACTGGTAGGAAAAGCAAGACACCACGGAGAATTTGGTACAAGTGCTGACGGTAACATTTTACGTATGGACAATGTCATTGAACGTCTTGAAGGAAAGTTGGAACGCTTTACAGAAAGTCTTTCTGAAACCTATAAACAACTGGAATTTGCCAAAGAAAACATGAGTAAGCCTTTTGAGCAGGAAGATGAATTAAAAGAAAAAATCATACGCTTAAATCGTCTTAACTTAGAGATAGACCTTTCTAAAAATAAAGAGGAAAAAGAAGAATCTTTAGAAGAAGGATTTGTTGCCGTAGAAGAAGAGAATCTAGAAAAAATAGGTTCGGTTTATGATGATGATGGCAATATAAAAGAAAAGGAATATTTAACAGAAGGCGAAATACAAAAAGAAAAGGTGTTTTGCTTGTAAAAAGTTTAAAAAAGTTTTTAAAGTGGTCTCTATATAAAAGTGTAGGGACTACTTTACATTGTGGTGTTCGATTAGAACACGAAAGGAGAAGAGTATGGATTTTATGAAAATGAAGGCGGGATTAGAAA